>JAQBVK010000318.1 GCA_027623585.1 Planctomycetota bacterium | reverse complement strand
AGCGCGAACAGGAGCTCCGCGGGCAGGCGCTCTGCCGCGGTGTTCGCGGCGACGAAGACGGTTCGTGCCGCCGGCAAGCGCGCCAGCGCTCCGCGTTCGGCGCGGGTGGGATCCTGCAGAGTAAGACGCAACAGCCCCGCGACCTCGGCCGCGTCGACGCGGCCCTCCGTGCCCGGAGGTAACTCCAGGCCGAGATCGCCCGCCAATCCCCACAAGATCGAACGCGCGAGCGGATCCTGCAGGCGCGCGTCGAGCCAAGTGAAGCACTCGCCCCGCTCTGCTCGATCCACTTCTCCCAACGCGAGCGCGGTCGCAAAACCTGGGCCAGCCAGTGGCGTTGTACGCAGTTCAGAGAAGGTCCGAATGGGTTCACGCCTCGCGCCTAACAACCACTCCGGAGGGAGCGCCCACGCGGCGGCGGCGGCGAGATCGTGGATGCGCGGTTGCAGCGGCAACACGCTGGTCAGTAGGCGCGCCGAGAAACTTGACGGATCCGTGGTACGCACGGGCGGTGAGCGTCCGAGCAAGACGTCGGCAACTTCGAGCAGCGCAGTGATGTTGGGATCGGGATCACTCGCGGCGAGCGTGATCCAAGCATCAGCCTCGAGCCGACCTTCTTGCGCGAGGAGCCCCGCCAGCAAGCAAGCGCGCTCGTAGGGCGTGCCAGCGCGCCGCCAATCGGCCTCGGGATCCGCGCCCGCATGCGGATGAAAAGCTCCGTAGACCAACAGCGCGAAGGCTCGCTGCGGATCGGGCTTGCGCCCGCGTACGGTCAAGCCTTCCAGCGCCTCGAGCGTGGCCGGGCTTCCCACCAGGCCGGCGGCGATCATCAGGGCGCGCTTGCCCTCCGGCGAACCGCTGTCCATCTCGCGCAGGAGCCAGCGCTCGTAACTGGCCCCTGACACCGCGATCTCTCGCGCAGCGCGTTGCCGCGCCGCTGCGTCCGACACCGTCAACGCGCGCAGTAAATCCGCGGGAGGTGTGGACTGAGCCGTGAGTAGGATCCCGGCCAGAAGGCTGGCAATCGCCACGCTTCCAGCATACTGGCCGGGCGCACCGGTCTCACGGCTCCAATGGCCGCTTACTGGACGCGCAGCACCCACGGAGTGGAGAGTCCCCCACCAGCGCCGTCCCAGAGCTGCAGGTAGAGGTCCAAGAACACGGCGCCCGGCGGAAGCGGAGGCACCGTGAGATGGATGCTCGCACTTCCTGAGACGTCCGCGTTGATCTGGCCGTTCGGCATCGGCCAGACGCGCACCGCGGCATTCAGATCCGGCACGGCAATGGCGAAACCGCCGCGTGTGCTGGGCTTCGGAGCTCGTCGACTGGAAGCGATGCCTTGCAACACGGCATAGGGCACCGCGTGGCGCACGCGCAAGGTGAAAGATTGACCGGGAGCCACGTTCACCTGGTCAGCAACGATGATGGGATGCTGCGGCAACTCTCCGCCGAGGACGGCCAGCGCATCCAGTTCGGTGGACTGCATGAAGCCGAAATCTGCTTCTTCGAAGCCGCGGAAAATGCCACCACCCCCGGCGCTCGTGAACACGGTCGCATCCTGCGCGCTCGGCGACTGCACGAGGAACAGCAACGCGCCCGATTCAGGATCGAAGGCGAGCCCCTTCACGTCTCCGATCGCGCCGGAGCCCGGCGCCGCATGATCCACCCATGACTGCACTTCGGACTCGGTCCATGCCCGTGTCACGCTCGCGCTCGTGGGATCGTAGATCAGGACGTCCCCGTCCTCGACCGCGCCGAGCACGGTCGTCGCCAGCCCGTCGCGGATCGAAAAATAGAGACGCCCGTCCGGATCCCGCGCGATCGCGTCCAGATCGAATGCGGACGGGGTGCCCAATGCCGTCCGAATCGAGTCCTCCGCGATCACCCGTTCAATCGTTCCGCTTGGATCCACGCGTAACACGTCGCCGTCCTGCCACGTCAAAAAATCGGAATCGGTGGTGAACCAGAGATCGAACAGGGATGGCATGCCGCTTCCGCGAGGCACCCACTCCAGGCCGTCGATGCCGGCCGGCGCGTCGAATTGAGCATCGAAGTCGGAGTCCCCGAGCAGCGCGTTCCATCCGCCGGCCGGCATCCACAGCCGCGCCCAGGGGTCACCGCGCTCGAGTCGCAAGAGTTCCTCGTCTCGACACTGCGGGTCCTGGGTGAGGACCGTGTCGGCCGAAGTCGAGGCGATCACGCTCACGCGCGACGCGCTGATCTCCTGCGGACAAGCCGCCATGAGAAGCAGAGTGATGATGAGTGTCATTGCCTCATCCACGCGCAGCAATAGCCCGGGTTACCTCGATAGTCCGCTATGCTTCCCACGTGCTCGTCTGCGTCCTCGCGACCGCTCTCCTCGCCCAGGGGGGACCGCTGCCCGACGCCCTGCAACCGCCTGCGCCTGCGCCCGCCGTCCGCGCGGACGAAGACTATGCCGCCCAAGTGCAGGCTCTGCTCGCGGAAGCGGAATGGCCCTGGGAGCGCATCGAGGCCCTGCGACCGCAAGCCCCGGAGCAAGCCCTCGCGCTCAGCCAAACGGTGCGCACTGCCGACGACCAAGCCTTGCGCCTGCTGGCCACCCTCGCGGCAGGATGCGCGGGGGACTCGTCCCTGGCACACGCGCTGTGGAGCCGCGCGACCGGAATCATGCCCGAGGCCGCGAGCGTGGCTTGCCTGCTTGCGCCGCAGGAAGCGAGCGAAGCGTGGTGGCCGGCTCTGGCCCAACTCTCCTCCCGCCCAACCGCATCGCTTCCCGTGCGCGCTGCGGCGATCTCACGCCTTCTCGAGAGCGGCTGCGACGCGGCATGGC
>JAQBVK010000317.1 GCA_027623585.1 Planctomycetota bacterium | reverse complement strand
GATCTTTGCTGCGGGACCGGTGACCTCGGCCTGATGGCGGCGGAGTCCGCTGCTTGGGAAGTGGTCGGAGCGGACTTCGCGGGACCGATGCTGCAGTGCGCGCGCGCCAAGTCCGCTGCGGCAGTCTCTCCTTTGCGCGGCCTCGTGCAAGCCGATGCCCAGGCTCTGCCCTTTCCCAGTGCAAGTTTTGACGGCGCCCTGGTCGCCTTCGGTCTGCGCAACGTGGAGGATCCGCAGCGCGCGCTCAGCGAGTTGGCGCGCGTGCTCCGCCCCGGTGGCGCGCTCGGGGTGCTCGAATTCTTCCGCGTTCCGAATCCCGCCTGGCGAGGCTTGTTCAGGCTCTATTTTCACGGCGTCGCTCCACTTGCCGCGCGGCTTGCGGGCACACCGCGGCCCCAGGCTTATCGCTACTTGCCGAACAGCGTGGATGGTTTTGTTTCCCCTGAGCAGTTCCGCGCTTGGATGCGAGAGGCGGGCTTCGACGCGCCCAGTGAGCGCTCATTCTCGGGGGGTGTTGCCCGCTTGCTGACCGGTCACAGAGTGGCGGAGGCGTGCGAATGAGCGCGCGCGACTCGTCCTTTGACTCCGCGTCTCGGCTCGCCGGGCGAGGCCAAGACCCGGCGATCACTTTCCTGTTGTTGTTGCCGCTCGGCTTGCTGCATTTGAGTGCGGCGCGCCCTGCGGACAGCGGAGCCTGGTCCTTGATCGAGAACGCCCTTCAATCGCTCGGCCCGTGGGCTTCTCGCGCGCTCGGCGCCGGCCTGGTACTCGCGCTGCTGTGGGCGATCGGCCGCATTCGTTCCCTGGGATTGGCTTGGCGCACCGGCAGTTTGGCCGGCATCGTCGAGGGGGTGTTGTGGGGGATGATGCTGGGACCGGTGTTGCGCTTCGCGACCTCCGTCCTGCCGCTGCGCCCGCGTCCGCTCGCGCTCGAAGGCACGCACCAAGAGTTGGCGCTCGCGGCAGGCGCGGGCCTTTACGAGGAGCTGCTGTTCCGCGGGCTCTTGCTGGGCGGCGGCGTCCTGCTCTTGTTCTTGCTCGCGCGTTTGCTCGGTTGGAGCCCCGCGGTCCGCCCCGCACTGGTCGCGCTCGCACTCGCGTTGTCCTCATTGATCTTTGCGTGGGCCCATCGCGTCGGCGATCCGCTCGCTTTCATTCCCGAAGTGTTCGCCTTCCGCGCGCTCGCGGGACTGGTGTTCGGCGGCGTGTTCTTGCTGCGCGGACTGGCCGTCGCCGCCTGGGCCCATGCCGGCTACGATGCCTTCCTGTTGCTGTCTTCATGAGCACGCACTCGATCGCGCGAGAGCACGCGCCGCGCCGCATCTTCCTCGGCGTGAGCGGAGCCAGCGGCGCGCTCTACGCGGTGCGGACGCTCCAGATGCTGCTCGCCGCGGGCGCGGAAGTGGATCTCTGCTACTCGCCGACGGCGCGCCGCGTGTTGCTCGAGGAATGCGATCGAAGCTTCGATGGCACGGACGCGCGAGCCTTGCTGGCGCCGGGACAGGATCCTTCACGGGTGCGATGTCACGCGCATTCCGACGTCGGCGCTCCTCCGGCCAGCGGCACCGCGCTCGGCGAAGCGGTGGTGCTGGTGCCGTGCTCCTTGACCACTCTGGCCGGAGTCGCCGAAGGCCGCGCCGGCAATCTGCTCGAGCGCGCGGCGCAAGTCGCGCTGAAAGAGGGACGCCGCTTGGTGATCGTGCCGCGCGAAGCGCCGCTCACGCGCACGCACCTCGATCAGCTCTCGCGCCTCGCGTGGGCCGGAGCCACGGTGCTGCCGGCGTCGCCGGGTTTTTATCATCGGCCGCAGAGCATCCTCGACCTCGTGGACCACGTCTGCGCAAAGATTCTCGGCGTGCTCGATCTGCCGCAGAGCGCGGTGCCGCCTTGGGACGGCGGCCGCGGCGAGTGAGCAGGATCGCCGTCACCCTGCGGATGATCCGCTTCGAGCACAGCGTGTTCGCGCTACCGTTCGCGTTGGCGGGGGCGTGGTTGGCCGCCGCAGGCGTCCCGCCGCTCGTGGATCTCGCGATGATCGTCGTCGCGGCGGTGGCGGCGCGCTCGGCGGCGATGGCCTTCAATCGCCTCGTGGATCGCCGGTTCGACTCCGTGAATCCGCGCACCGCGGCGCGTGAGTTGCCATCGGGGAAACTCAGCGCGAGCTTCACCGGCCTGTTCACTCTGATCAGCGCCGGGGTGTTCGTCGGCGCGGCATTCTGGCTGGCTCCGATCTGCGGTTGGCTTGCGTTTCCGGTTCTGGCGCTGTTGCTCGGCTACTCTTTGTTGAAGCGTTTCACCTGGGCTTGTCACCTCGGGCTGGGCGCTGCGTTGGCATGCGCGCCCACAGGCGCATGGTTGGCGATCGCGAAGGAATTCCATGCAGGTTGGAGCCTGCCACTCGTGATCGGCGCTGGGGTGGTGGCCTGGGTCGCCGGTTTCGATCTGCTCTACGCCTTGCAGGATGAGGACCACGATCGCGGTGCTGGCCTGCACTCCTTTCCGGCGCGCTTCGGCGCCCGCGTGACGCTGCGCGCCTCAGCGTTGTTGTTCGTGCTGGCGTGGAGTGCCTGGGCGGTGATCGGATGGGGTGCTGGCCTCGGAATCGGCTACTGGGCGGGTTGGCTGGCCGTCGGCGGATTGATGCTCACGCAGCAGCGCATGGTGCGCCGCGGGGGGGTGCGGAGCGTGCCTGCGGCCTTCTTCACCGTGAATGCCTGGGTGGGACCGCTGTTCTTCGCCGGGCTGTTGCTCGGCTTGCCGGAAGACGCGGCCGCCCCGCTAATCTGGGTTCTTCGATGAGCGCCGCCGTCAAAC
>JAQBVK010000008.1 GCA_027623585.1 Planctomycetota bacterium | reverse complement strand
GCTCATCGGATGTCCTCGCGCGAGCCCGGCCATGGCCCCACCTGGCGCGCCCTGATGCACGCCGCCGGTCTCCCCGCGCGCGCTTCGCACACGCTCCCGGTCGCCGACCTGCGCCGCCCGCGGCGCCGGCGCCGCCGCAGGTTCCTGCTAGGCTGACGGCGAATGCTCGTCGTGCTGGATGCGATCGGTTTGTACCTGGCCCTGGGTGTTCTCATCGCGGTACCGTTCGTGGCGCGCTGGGTGCATCGCGTGGATCCGGCGGCGGCGCAGGGGAGTTGGGGCTTTCGACTGCTGATCTTGCCCGGCTGCGCGTTGCTATGGCCTTGGGTGCTGAAGAAGATGTTGCAGGTGCGGCGTGATGCGCAACGCGCGGCTATGCGCGCGCGGAGGCGCAAGTGAAGCGGACGCATCGCCGCGCGCACCGCGTGATCTGGCTCCTGCTGCCGATCGCGTTGTTGATCCTCTTGCAGTACGCCTGGTTCGGCAAGAGCGCATGAGCAACGCCTATCGCGCCGTCCAGTGGAACTCACACAAGCGGGGCTACGACCTCTGGATCGCGGCCGCCGTCTTGCTCTATCTCGCGATCTTTTTCGTCGGCGGCAAGCTGCTGTTCCGTGAACCAGGCGGGTTCAGTGACGAGATCCTTCTGATTCGCGCCTTCGGCACATGCGCGATTGCGCTCCTGCACGTGGTGCTCGCCATCGGACCGCTCGCGCGGCTCGACGCGCGCTTCGCCGCACTTCTCTACAACCGGCGCCACCTCGGCGTGGCCCTCTTCCTGGTGGCTTTGCTCCATGCGATCTTGGTGACCGTTTTCTACGGCGGCTTCGGCGTTCAGGCTGCCCCCGTCGCCGTGATCTCGGGCTACGAGCCGGCCCTGCGCGCGGGCGCCCTTCCGTTCGAACTGCTCGGCTTCTTCGCGCTGCTGATTTTCTTCCTCATGGCGGCGACCAGTCACGACTTCTGGCTCGCGAACCTCGGTGCCGGCGTCTGGAAGGCGCTGCACATGCTGGTCTATCTGGCCTACGGACTGGTGATCGCGCACGTCGCGCTCGGAGCGCTGCAGGATCAGAGCAGCCCGGTCTACTTCTGGCTGCTGCTGCTCGGAGTGTCAGGACTCACGGTGCTCCATCTGCTTGCCGCGCGTCGCGAAGCGGCGCGTCGCCCGGCGCGCGCAGCAGCAGAGGGCTGGCTCGACGCCGGTGCAGCAAATTCCTTGGCCGACGGCCGCGGCCGCGTGGTGGTGCCGCCAGGCGGCGGCGAACGCATCGCGGTGTTCCGCCACGGCGAGGGCTACTGCGCGGTCTCGAACGTCTGCGCGCACCAAGCCGGTCCGCTCGGCGAAGGCCGCATCGTCAACGGCTGCATCACTTGCCCGTGGCACGGATATCAGTACCGGCCCGAGGACGGCAAGTCGCCGCCACCCTACACCGAAAAGATTCCCACTTACCGAACTCGCGTCGAGGGCGGACGCATCTTGGTGAACCCGAAGCCGGAGGAGGTCTGAGGTGACGAGTGAGCGCGAAGACTTCTACGTCGGCTATCTGCCGATGCCGCCCGCGCACCGCGCGTTTCTGCGCTGGGTGGCGCCGAGCATTCTGTGGACGATGGTGGTGATCTGTGGAATCACCTTGACCTTCTTCAAGCCCGCGCCGCCCGCGGTCTGGAGCACGGGCGCGCTGTTGGAATTGAAAGGCATGTTGCGCACGGCTCCCTATCCCTTGATCGAAGTACGTACGGAAGCGGGCAGAATGACCACCGTGCTCCTCACCGGCATCGGCAAGCGCGGCGCCTTCGTCCCGGAGATCTACAGTGACACCTACTGTTCGGTACGCGGCTACCCGCTCGAGCGCGACGGCCGTCGCATCTTGGAGTTGATGGAAGGATCTGGGGCGATTACGAGAGCGGGCGACCAATCCGCCGCGTGGCTCACGCCCGAACCGCTGCCGATCGGCCGCGCGGAGTTCGAGGGCGAAATCCTCGACTCGAAGTGTTGGCATGGCGCGATGAAGCCAGGTGAAGGCCGCGCGCACAAGGCCTGCGCCACGCTCTGCGTCCGCGGCGGCATCGCGCCCGCGCTGATCGTTCACTCCGGCTCGCGCGCGGGCGAGGTCGTGATACTGGTTGGGGCCGGCGGCGGCCGCGCCGCCGATGCGGTCCTGCCTTATCTCGGCGAGCCGGTGACGGTGCGTGGGGAGTTCTTCCGGCAGGCCGGTATGCTCTGGTTGCGCCTTGACGCTGACGGGATCCTCCCCCGCGGATCCGCGCCCTGAGGAAACATGCGAACCTCACTCTTTCTCTCCTTATCTCTCATGGCCGCCTGCGCAAAGACGGCGTCGGAAGAGCCGATCCTGAGCTTCCGCTTCGAATGTGAGCCGGGAGCGCCCGGCAGCATCACTCTGGAGGTGGAGCCGTATGGAGAAGTGAGCTTCGGCCCCGAGCAGGCGTTCGACCTTGCTTACGTCAATCCCATTTCGG
Organism: Planctomycetota bacterium; assembly: GCA_027623585.1. Lineage (GTDB taxonomy): Bacteria > Planctomycetota > UBA1135 > UBA1135 > UBA1135 > JAQBVK01. The sequence continues at coordinate 15,625 of JAQBVK010000008.1, read as the reverse complement.
GTCGCTTAGGCACGCTGTCGATAGCCTTCGAGATCAAGGAGAGCCAGCAGCAGCGATTCACCGACCTCACGGCATCGCACGTCCGCAAGAAACTCGCGATCTTTGTGGACGGCGAGTTCATGTCCGCTTCAGAAATCGGTGAGCCGCTTCCCGGTATGGGCATCCTCACGGCCGAAGGCAGCGGCTTCTCGGAGCAGGAGCGCAACGACCTGATCGATCGCTTGAACAGACAGATCCAGCCGCGATGAAGCGTTTCACGACTCTCCTGATCTCATGCCTCGCGCTCGGCTGCGCGCGTGCGGAGCCCGCTGACACCTCCGGTCTCGTGTTTCGCGCGCAGTGCTTCAAGGGAGACCCCGGCGCGGTGGAGGTCGTCGTCCAAGGCATCCCGGCGTGGTTCGGTCCGCCGCGAGCCTTCGCGCTGGCGGGCGTCTTTCCGTCCACCGACGCGCGGGGACATCCCGCGATCCGTGTCGCCGTCGCGCCGGAAGCCCGCGCCCAGTTTGAGGCGTACACCACCGCGAGTGCGTCCGGTCCGGTCGGTCTCTTCCTCGATCGGGAATTGATCGCCGTGCCCTCGATCCAGCCGATAGCGGACGGCAGCTTCAGCTTCTGCAATGAGGCGGGCGGCTGGACCGACGCCGACCGGGATCGCTGGCTCACGCGCCTGCGCATCGCGACGGAGGGCTGAACGGCGACCGGTACAATCCCGGTCCTGATGACGCGTCCGACCCCGCGTGAGCCGCTTCTGTTTCGTCGCCTTCTCAAGGAGAAGGTGTGGGGGGGTGCTCGTTTGGCCGGACTGCTCGGGGTCAAAGCGCCCGCCACCGGACCGCTCGGCGAGAGCTGGGAACTCTCCGACTACCCCGGCGACGAGACCTCCGTGCGCGGTGGCGCATGGAACGGCATCAGTTTGCGCGTGTTGATGCAGGACTATCCCGAGGCCATCCTCGGCCGCTCGCGATCCACCGCCGACGGCCGTTTCCCCTTGCTCGTGAAGTTCCTCGACGCGGGCGAGGATCTCTCGGTCCAGATCCACCCGCCCGACGGGCCGAATTCGCCGACCGGAGTCGGCAAGACCGAGGCTTGGTACGTCGTCGATGCCACGCCCGGCGCCACCGTGATCTGCGGCTTGAAGAACGGCACGCAGCGCGAGACTTTTCAAGCGGACGCTGGCGACGCGCGCGTGCTCACCCACCTGCACGAAGTGCCGGTGCGGCGCGGCGATTGCGTGTTCGTGCCCGCAGGGCAGACCCACGCGATCCGCGGCGGAGTGGTGCTGTGCGAAATCCAGCAAACCAGCGACGTCACCTTTCGCATGTACGACTGGGGTCGCGTCGGTCTCGATGCTAAGCCACGGGAGTTGCATCTCGCGCAGGCGTTGGCAGTAGTGGACTATCGGCTCGAGCCGGGGGTCTCGGTACGCGCGCACTTCCGCGAAGAGAGCGGCCTGCAGGATTCCGTACTCGCGCAGTGCCCTTACTTCCGGATCGAGATGTTGCGCGCCGACGCGCGCGGCGGCTTGCGCCCGACCGACAAACTCACGCGGACCTGGACCGTCGTGAAGGGCTCCGGCCGCATCGAACCGGTCGGTGCCGACCACTTTGCGCCGATGGCAGTGCGATTCGGCGACGTTGCGCTGATCCCCGGCGGCATCGAGAACGTGCGGCTCGCCGGCGACGGCGCCGAAGGCATCGAGATTCTCGAAGGCGTGGCGCTCTGACATGGGTGCCCGCCGCCGCAAACCCCAGCGCCGCAAACCCGAGCGCAAAACCGAACCGCGAGGAAAGCGCGGCGCGGCGCCGACTCGCGTGAAACGCGGCGCAACCGCCCTCGTCAATGCTTCCCGGGCGCCGCGCGAAGGCATCGGCTCCGAAGGCTCGGCGCTCGGCCGCGTGACCAAGACCGTTGCGTCCGGTTTGGGCATTCGCCTGAACCGCTGGCTGGCCGAGCAAGGCGTGGACTCGCGCCGCCACTGTGACGCGATGGTGCTGGAAGGCTCGGTGACGGTCAACGGCGCGACCGTCGACGAACCTGGCTACCGGGTGCAGCCCGGAGACGACGTGCGCGTGAACGGCTCACGCGTGAAGGAAGTGCGGCGGCTCTACTACGCGTTCCACAAGCCGCGCGGCGTGCTCTGCACCAATGACAAACGCGAAAAGCGCCCGCGCGTCTGCGATCTGGTGGATCCGCTCACGCCCTCGCGCGTCTATCCGATCGGACGTCTCGACGAGGACAGCGAAGGTTTGCTGCTGCTCACCAACGACGGCGACTTCGCACAACTGGTGGCGCACCCGCGCTACGGCGTGCCAAAGACCTACTACTGCATCGTGGGCGAGCCGGTGTCGATGGAGCTGTTGGCGCGAGTGCGCAAGGGCGCGTTCCTCGACGGAGCGCGCGTGGCTCCGCAGAACGTGCGCGTGGTCAAACGCACGGCGACCGGCGCCACGCTGGAGGTGACGATTCGCGAAGGCCGCAACCGCGAAGTGCGCCGCATGCTCGCGCGCCACGGCCTCGGAGTGAAGCGGCTAAAACGGGTGATGGTCGGCACGCTCGGCCTGCGCGGGCTCAAACGCGGTGAACTCCGCCCGCTCACGCGCGAAGAACGCGATGCTTTGGTCGCCGAGGCGCGGACCTGAGCGCGATGGCCATGCTGCGCTACGAGACCATCGTCCGCGACCCCGTGCATGGCGACGTGCCGTTGACGCGCGAGGAGATGCGCGTGCTCGACACCATTGAGATGCAGCGGCTGCGTCACGTGCGCCAGCTCGGCATGGCCTACATGGTGTACCCGGGCGCCCAACACACGCGCTTCGAGCATTCGATCGGCACCGCGCACCTGGCCACGCGCATGGTGAACGAAATCAACGCGGTGCGCGATCGCTCCGCCGATGGCCGCCACGGCGGCTACGACGAGCACGAGTTGCGGATCGTGCGTCTCGCCGCGTTGGTGCACGACGTCACGCATCTGCCCTTCGGCCACAACATCGAAGACCAAACCGGGCTGCTGCCGCGCCACGACGTGCCGGAGCGTTTCGCCGCAATGTTCTCGGACGAAACCGAAGTCGGACGCGCGCTCGCGGCGACCGGCGTGCGCGACGAGGTGATCTCGATTCTCGCGCCGTCGCTGGCCGCGCCGGGCCGTGAAGCGCCGGATCATTGGCGTGCGCTGGTCAGCGGCACCATCGACGCCGACATGCTCGACTACTTGTCACGCGACGCGCTGTTCACGGGCCTCAAGCTCGAGTACGACCCGCGCATCTTCAACGTGTTCCGCGTGGACCGCCGCAGCCAGCGGCTCTACGTGGACCTCGGCCGTCAGGGCTATCTGAAGGAGGCTGTGCTCTCCGAAGTGGTGCGCTGCCTGGAAGCGCGCTTCTACTTCTCGGAACGCGTCTACTACCACCACGCCAAGATCGCCGCGGGATCGCTGGTCTCGAAGGCGGTGGAGATCGCGTTGCTCAGTGGCGGCCTCGGCTTCGCCGAACTCCAGCGCAGCACCGACGCCGGGCTCTTCGATTTGCTCGGCCGGATCCGGGTGGACGACCCCTTCCTGAAATCCCGGCTCGAGCTCTATCTCGATGCGCTGGCCCATCGCCGCCTGCCCCGTCGCGTCGCGGTCTATCCGGTTTACGCGAACGAGGCGATCCAGGCCGACCTGATCGCGCGCTTCTTCGGTTCCGGCTCCGCCGCCGAGCGCCGCCGGGTGGAGCGCGAAATGAGCGCTGAGTTGGAACGTCGGGTCGGACGGGACGTCCCGCTGATGCTCTACTGCCCTGCGGGCCACATGCAGCTGAAACAAGCAAAAATGCTTGTCCAATGGCCCGGCCAGGACGCCCTGGCTCCGCTCAATGACTTCCGAGACCAGATTCCGCGTGTCGCGGATCTCGAGCGCTCCTATGCACGGATGTGGAAGTTCTACGTCCATGCTTTGACGAATGAACCGAGCGAACTTGCCGAGGCCTCTCGCGTCTGCGCTGACTTCTTCCCGGAGGCTGTCAACGTCCTTGCGGCGGCATCTCGCGCCAAAAGCGAGGATCGTGCGAAGTCGAAAAAGAATCCCGCACAGCAGGATCGAGAATCACGAAACGTCGGGTAGGATCGTGGTTACCCTTCCGACCGCGGCATCATCCCTACCCACCGCGGATTGACCCTGAACCCAATCTTTCAGAGCCCGACTGTGCGCCGGCCCCTGGCCTGCATCACTGGCGGCATTGCATTTGCCGCGTGCCTTCTCTCTTCCCACGTGCTCGCTCAGAGCACGATGCCCTTCGTTTCGAAAGACCGGCTGATTTACGTCGGAATCGAGGCGGACTACTCGGGCATCGGACTGGAAGAGGTCACCCGCATCCTGACCGAGGATCTGGGCGTCACTCCGATCGGTAGTTCGCTGCGATCGCTCGCGAACGTGCAGCGGCGAATCTTCGCCCTGCGCACTCCGGATCCCGACGCCACGATGAAGAGCCTTTCGCGCGGCGCGAAGAAGGCGGGCTTGGTGGGCGTCGAGCGCTTGCAAGCCACTGTGCTCGACAGCGGCGTGGATCCCTTCACCGGAACCATCGCGCGTTTGGTCGAGAACAACCTCGACAAGATTTGGGCGTCGTGGATCGGACCGCGCGGGGAAACCTTGTGGCTCTTCCACGAGAGCCGGCTTACGCGCCGCACTCTTGAGAAAGGCCTCGAGAAATACGAGGTGCGGCCCAACTTCCACCATCGCCCCTTCGAGCTCTCCTTCACGGGCGAGAAGGAGCCCGACTACGCGGCGCTCGAAACGCTCGCAGTCCAGAAACTGGATCTGCTACGCGCCTCACGCTTGGAGAAAGGTCTCTCGCTCGACGTTTATCTGCGCGACTTCGACAGCCTGCTCCTGATCGAGCACGGCGGCAGTCTGCACGTCTGTCCCGACTTCGCCGGCATCCTGCTGAGCGACGCGAAAGACGAAGTGGCGGCCTGGAGCGTGACCTTCTACGGCACCGGCTTTCCTTTCCTCTAACGCCGACTCCTGCCGCCGGTACTCAAGCCGGTGGATTCTCCTTCACGCCCGCTGCCGGGCTCCTTGCCGTTACGCCCGCAGCGCGGCTAGGCGCGTTGCGAGTTTTTCTAGGGCGCGCGTCAGCACGCTCTCCGAAGTCGCGAACGAGAGTCGCATCGCGTCGGGAGCTCCGAACGCGCTGCCGCCCATCACGGCCACGCCATCGGACTCGAGGAGCAGTTCCGCGAAGTCGTCGCCCGTGGCGATCACGCGGCCGCTCGCCGGGTCTTTGCGTCCGAGATGGGCGCCGAGCCGGGGAAAGGCGTAGAAAGCCCCTTCCGGTTGCGGACACTGCAAGCCGGGAATCGCGCGCAGGGAGCCGACGATGAGCTTCGCGCGCGCGGCGAAAGCTTCGCGCATGCGCTCCCGATCGGCCAAGCCGCCGCGCAGTGCGGCGAGGGAAGCATTCTGCGAGATCGCGTTCGGTGAAGACGCGAGTTGCGACTGCATGCGCGCGACCGCGCCCGCGAGCCGCGGCGGCCCGGCCAGGAAGCCCATGCGCCAACCAGTCATCGCGAAAGCCTTCGACATGCCGCCGATCCAGAAACTCGTCTCCATCAAGCCCGGCGCCGCGCGCAACGGCGAGACGTGCTCGACGCCGTAGGTCAGCGAAGCGTAGATCTCATCGCTGACCAAGGAGACTCCGCGCCCCAGCGCCCATGCGCCGATTTCGCGCAGCAACGCCTCCGGATACACCGCTCCGGTGGGATTGTTTGGCGTGTTCAGCAGGAGCACGCGTGTGCGCGGCGTCCACGCGGCTTCGAGCGCGGCGACTTGCGGGTGGAAGGCCGCATCGCAAGGCACCGGCACCGGCACGCCTTCGGCGAGCTTCACCATCTCCGGATAGCTGGTCCAGAACGGAGCCGGGATCAGCACCTCGTCGCCGGGATTCACGAGGCAGAGCAAGGCCTGGCCGATCGCAATTTTCGCGCCGGCCGTCACGACGATCTGTTCGGGGGCGAAGCGCAGGCCAAAATCGGCTTCGGCCCGCTTGGCGACTTCGGCGCGCAACTCGGGGATGCCTCCGGCTGCCGTGTAGCGGGCCCTTGTTGGCGGCGATCGCGGCTCGAGCGCCCTCGGCGGCCGATTCCGGCGGCGCGAAATCCGGTTCGCCCGCGGTGAGATCCAAGATCTCGATCCCACGCGCCTGCAGGGCCTTCACGCGCGCCACCATTTCGAGCGTGGCGGAAGGCGCGAGGGACGCCGCACGCCGTGAGAGGGGCGGGGTGGGCGTTTCCGAGGCGCTGGAAGGAGAGTTCACGAGACTTCCTGCAAGAAAAGCAGGGAGGATTCTAGTCCGGCGCGTCCAAAATAGTCGCTCCCATGGCCTCCTACGGCATCTTCGACCGGCTGCGAGAATTCCTCACCAGCCGACGTTTCGCTTGGATCTTGCTCGGCGTCCTCGTCGGGCTGGTGCTTCTCTACTTCATTTTCGTCACCCTGTTCTTCAATCCATTCGAAGACGACATGGGGGACACGGCGATGATCGTCCCGGCCGAGGTGGATTGGTTCGTGCGATGGCAGGATGCCGGCGCGCAGATCGGCGAGTTCCCCGAGCCGCGCTTTTGGGCGGAGCTGCGCGGAGCCCCCGCCTACGCGGAGGCGAAGTCCTCGGGAGCCCTGGAGAGGCTCGGCGCCGATTTCGGAGTCACCGCCGCCTTCACGGCGATGTCCGGCATCGATCGTTATCTGCCGGTCGGCTTGAGCCTGAAGGACGACTTCTTGCGCGAGATCACCGTCGCCGGCACCGGACCCATGCGCTTCGACGCCTCCTTCGCCGGAGTCGTGATGTTGCGCTGCTCCTTCAAGGTGAAGTCCGGACTCGCGTTCCTCGGTTTCGGTTTTGTGCGCGATCGTTTGCCGGAAACCTTGCAGATCGAGAGTCTCCCCGACGGCGTGTATCGACTGCCGCAGTTCGAGCCCTTCGGCTTCCAAGATGCCTACCTCACGCGCATGCGTGACGTGTTGCTGCTCTCGAGCCGGCAGGAAATGCTCACCGCCGCCGCCACGCTGGCTGCGCGCTCGGGTCAGGAATCACTGGCGCAGGCTTCGGCCTTCCATGACCAAGTGAGCGCGTGGCTCGCGCCGGGCGACCGCCCGGTGGAGCTGTTCATGCGCGGCCAGGTGCTGACGCCTCAGTTCGGCGTGCTGCCGGATCCGAACACGACCGGCATGGCCGGCCGCAGCATCGGGCGATTCTTCCGCACCGATCTGCTGCGCTACGCGGCGGGCTACGCCTTGCTCGGTGCGCAATCCCAGCTGCGCCTTTCGGGCGATCTCGACACGAGCAAGGCTCCGGAATTCATGAAGGGCTGGCTCGAGTCGGCGCCGGTTGGCGCGGCGAGATTGCAGGAATTCGCCGATTTGACGCCGTCGGACTCCTTCTTTCTGGGCACGCTGGGCGGAGATCCGCACCTTCTGCTGCTGGAGTTGCACGATCTCTTCGCCGGCGACATGCGCCGCTCCATGGACGAAGCGGTGCAGTCCGCCGGGCGCTATCAGGGCATGCACGATCTGTTGCGCGACCTCGGCGACATGTACCGGCCCGGGCTGGCGCTGATGCTGCGCCGCGATGACTATCCGGTGCGCGAGGGCGATCCGGTCCACGACGGCGCGCCGGTGCCGCTGTTTGCGGTGGTCGGCAAGCTGCGCGACGGCGCGCTGTACGAGAAGCTGCGTGAATACTTCATCGCCAACTGGCGCCGCTTCACCGGCGACGCCGCGCAGAAACAGGACGAGGTCACGATGCTCGGCGGCGCGATCGCGCGCTCCTTCGTGTCGCCGATCGTTCCGGGCACCGGAGAAATCGTCGTCACGCGCGTGCCGACGCTCGATCTGGTGATCATCTCGAACTCGGCGAACTACACCAACGCGATCTTGCGCGCCGCCTTCGCCAACCCGCGCGAGCCGGCGGGCGCGCGCCTGCGTCTCTCCAATAAGGAAGGATTTGACCGCGCGCTGCGCTCGAGCGAAAACGGCGCGCAAGCCTTCTTCTGGTTCGACCCCCAGGAGGCACGCCATTGGCTCGACGAGAGCGCTGCCGGCACCGCGCTCGACGAGTACCGCGCCGAACGCGAGAGCGCTTGGCGTAACAAACGCCCGCAAGTGGAAGCCGAGCAGCGAACTCTCTTGTTCCCGGGTCGCAACACCTTGACCGTGTCGGAAGAGCAGCAACTCGTCGACGCGGTGGACAAAGCGCTCCTGGCTGGCGAAAGCGGCGCCGCGCAGCGCATCGCTGAACTCAGCGACCGCGCGCGCGCCGATCTGCTACCGATCCAATTGATGGATTGGGTGTCCTACGGCTTTCGCGTGAGCCGGCGCACCGCCACCATGGTTCTGGACGGCCAGTTGGGAGGCGGCTAGAATCTGCTCCCCCAACCCAGCCGGGATGGCGGAATTGGCAGACGCGCTAGGTTGAGGGCCTAGTGGGAGTAAAATCCCGTGCAGGTTCGACCCCTGTTCCCGGCACCAAATCAACGGGCCGCCTGACGCCGGGCGGTCCGCTTCCTTTCTCAGCGAATCTTGATGAGCATGACGCAAGCCGGCGATTTTCCCGCCGACAGTCGCGAGCGGCTCGCGGCGCTGCGTCAGCTGGTCGGCAATACGCCGATGGTCGAGATCCGCTGCCGCTTCCGCGGCCGTGCGCATCGTATTTGGGCCAAGTCCGAGTGCGCCAACTTCACCGGCAGCATCAAGGACCGCATGGCGCTCTACATCTTGGAGAACGCCTACGCCGAGGGGCGCATTCGGCCGGGCGACCTGATCGTCGAGGCCACCAGCGGCAACACCGGAATTTCGTTCAGTGGCATTGGGCGCGCGTTGGGGCACCCGGTGCGCATCCACATGCCGGATTGGATGAGCCGCGAGCGCGTGCTGATCATCGAGAGCATGGGCGCTACGGTGGTGCCGGTGTCGGCGGCGCAGGGCGGCTTCTTGGGAAGCATTGCGCAGGCCGAGGCACTCGCATCGGAGCGCGCTGACGTGTTCCTGCCGGAGCAGTTCAAGAATCCGGCCAACGTGCTGGCGCACTACGAGACCACCGGCCCGGAAATCCTCGCCCAAATGAATGCGGCTGGCGTGAAGCCGACGGCCTTCGTGGCGGGAGTGGGCACCGGCGGCACCGTGATGGGAGTGGGGCGATATCTGCGCGAGCACGTGCCGGGGATCAAGATTCATCCGCTGGAGCCGGCCAACTCGCCGACCTTGAGCACCGGGAAGAAGGACGGCAAGCACCGCATCCAAGGCATCAGCGACGAGTTCATTCCGCCGATCGTGGATCTGGCTGCGCTTGACGCGATCGTCGACGTGCGCGACGGCGACGCGATTCGCATGGCGCAGCGGCTCGCGCGCGACCTCGGCTTCGGGCTCGGCATCAGCAGCGGCGCGAATTTCCTCGGCGCGCTGAAAATCGCGCACCAGCAAGGCCCAGATTCAGCGGTGGTGACGGTGTTCGCCGACTGCAACAAGAAGTACCTTTCGACCGACTACTCGAGCGACGAGCCCTGCCTTGAGGGCTATCTGGAGCCGGATGTCGCACTCGACGGTTTCCGCATCGTTCCTGCGCAGCGCGCAGTCTGAGCCCGTGCCGAAACCCGTCCTCACGCCGCAGACCACCACGCTGTGGCACTATCCGTCGCAGCACTACCGCGAAGGCGTGCACGGCGATGCCGGCTACCGCGGCGCGACGCCGTCGTGGGTGATCTGGAATCTGCTCGAGCGGTACACCGAAGAGGGCGAACTGGTGGTGGATCCGATGGCGGGGAGCGGCACCACGCTCGACGTGGCGCGCGATCTCGGCCGGCGCGCGCTGGCTTACGACGTGGCGCCGGCGCGCAAAGAGGTCTTCCGCGCCGACGCGCGTGCGCTGCCGTTGGAGGACGGGAAGGCTTGCTTCGTGTTCGCCGATCCGCCCTACGGCGACAACCTGAAGTACAGCGGGCAGGTGGACTGCATCGGCGAGCTGCCGGCCGACGGCGTCGCCTACTGGAATGCGATGGAGGACGTGCTGTCCGAAATCTTTCGCATTTTGCGCCCAGGCCGCCACGCCGCGATGTACGTCTGCGACGTTTGGAAGCGCCGCGCCTTCGTGCCGCTCGGCGCGCGGCTCGCGGTGCTGATTGAGAAGCGCTTCGAGATGGTGGACCACGTCGCCGTGGTGCGCGGCAACAAGGATCTCAAGAAAGGCAATTATCACAAGGCCGCCGAGGAGACCAACTTCTACCTGCGCGGCTTCAATCACTTGCTGATCTTCCGCAAGCCGGAGGGGAAGGCTGCGAAGCCGCCGGCGCGCGCCGGCGGCTCGGGCGCTCAGCGCCGCGCACGCTAGGGAAATAAAAACCGGGCGGCATCCGTGAGGACGCCGCCCGGTGCGATCCGAGGTGAGCCTACAGCTAAAGGTAGGTGGACTCGGTTTCTTCGACCGGCACGGTCGACTGCGCCGTGGTCATGCTGACCTTGAAGCGCACGTCGGCGGCGCGTCCGGTACGTGACCGCCCACGGTCAGGCTGCGCGTCCGTGCCTCGTCCATCGCGGCGTGAAAGGCTTCGGGGGAAAGCCGGCTGTAGAGCTTGATCTGATCCCCGCCGGCGTCCGCGAGCTTGGCGACCGCCGCTCGTGCCGCGTCCGCGTCCTTGCAGGCTTCGCTGAAAGGCCACACCGACGGATCGCCGTCGATGATCGCTCCGACCTCGATCAATTCCGGCCCGAGTTGGGAACCATTGCGCAGGGCCTCGCGCATGCTGAGCGCGGCTTCGGTTGCCGAGCCGAGATCGCGCGCGAAGACCACGCCGGCTTCCGCATCCAGCACGGAGGCGCCGACGATCGCGTATGGATTCTCGGAAACGGGCGGCAACTGCGCGGGCAGCGCGAGTGCAAGGGTGGTTAGCAGAGTAATCACGACGATGTCATACGAAAGAGAAGCGGCCCGCGCAGAGGAATCCGCGCGGGCCGCTGAAAGAAGGAACTTGGACTAGAAGTCCATTCCGCCCATGCCACCCATACCGCCGCCGCCGCCGCCCGGCGCCATCTTGGGCTCCGGCCGCGGAATCTCGCTGACGACCGCCTCGGTGGTGAGCAACAGCACGCTCACCGACGCGGCGTTCTGCAGAGCGGTGCGCACGACCTTGGTGGGGTCGATCACGCCGTCCTTGACGAGGTCGGTGTACTTCTCCGTGGCTGCGTTGTAGCCCCAGTTGAAGGACTTCTCGGCACGCACGCGGTCCACGACGATCGAGCCGTCGATGCCCGCGTTGTGCGCGATCTGGCGAATCGGTGCTTCCAGAGCGCGAACCACGATCTGAGCGCCCGCGGCTTGATCGCCCTCGAGCGGCAGTTTCTTGATCGCCTCGACTGCGCGCAACAACGCCACGCCGCCGCCGGGAAGGAATCCTTCCTCAGCCGCCGCGCGCACGCTGGCCAACGCGTCTTCGACGCGCGCCTTCTTCTCCTTCATTTCGGACTCGGTGGCCGCGCCGACGTTGAGAACCGCAACGCCGCCCGCCAACTTGGCGAGACGCTCCTGCAGCTTCTCCTTGTCGTAATCGCTGGTGGTGCGATCGATCTCGGACTTGATCTGCTCCATGCGAGCCTTGATCTTGTCCTTCTTGCCGGCGCCTTCGACGATCGTGGTGCTCTCCTTGTCGATCACCACGCGCTTCGCGCTGCCGAGGTGCTCCAGCGCCGCGTTCTCGAGCTTGAAGCCGAGATCTTCCATCAGCGCAGTGCCGCCGGTCAGGATCGCGACGTCTTCGATCATCGCCTTGCGACGATCACCGAAGCCGGGCGCCTTCACCGCGCAGCACTTGAACACGCCGCGCAGTTTGTTGACCACCAGAGTGGCCAGCGCTTCGCCTTCGACGTCTTCAGCGACGATCAGCAGCGGACGGCCGCTGCGCGCCACCGCTTCGAGCACCGGGAGCATGTCGCGCACGCTCGAGATCTTCTTCTCGAAGATCAGGATGTACGGGTTCTCCATCTCCGCGGTCATCGCCTCCATGTTGGTGGCGAAGTGCGGCGACAAATAACCCTTGTCGAACTGCATGCCTTCGACGCGCTCGATGGTGGTCTCGAGCGAGCGGCCCTCTTCGACGGTGATCACGCCGTCTTTGCCGACGAACTGGAAGGCTTCGGCGAGTTTGGCGCCGATCTCCGGGTCGTTGTTGGCGGCGATCGTCGCGACCTGCATGATCTCTTTGTTGTCCTTGACCTTGGTGGACTTGGACTTCAAGAGAGCGACGACCGCGTCCACCGCAGCTTCGATGCCGCGCTTGAGCTGGATCGGGTTCGCGCCGGCTGCGACGTTGCGCAGGCCTTCCTCGAAGATCGCCTCGGCGAGCACCGTGGCGGTGGTGGTGCCGTCGCCGGCAATGTCGGAAGTCTTCGACGAGACCTGGCGCACGAGTTGCGCGCCGATGTTCTCGTAGCGGTCCTCGAGCTCGATCTCCTTGGCGACGGTGACGCCGTCCTTGGTGACGAGCGGAGTCCCGAAGGACTTCTCGATGATCACGTTGCGGCCGCGGGGCCCGAGCGTGACTTTGACGGCCGCGGCCAGTTTTCTGACGCCGGCGCGGATGCGCTCGCGCGCGTCTTGATCGAATGCAATTTGCTTGGCTGCCATGTTGATGCTCCCGGCGTTAACCGACGATGCCGAGGATGTCGTCCTCGGACATGATGAGGAATTCCTCGCCGTCCCACTTCACTTCAGTGCCGGCGTAAGAGGTGAAGAGGATGCGGTCGCCTTTCTTGACGGTGAAGGCTTTGCGCTTGCCGTCCTCCATCAGGCGGCCATCGCCAATGGCGACGACGGTGCCCTCAGCGGGCTTTTCCTTGGCGGAATCCGGGAGCACGATGCCCCCGGCACTTTTCTCGGCGGCCTTGAGGCGCTGCACGAGCACTTTGTCGCCCAGCGGGCGGATGGCGGTTTTGTTGGCGGTCTTGGCCATGGTCGGAAACGGACGGAAAGGAATGACGAACGAATTCGGGGGAGACCGCTACGGGCGGTCGATGTGAGGACGGAGAACTTGCTCGACGACGATCTGCAGCACTTCGGCCGGGATCGGCTTGCGCAGCATCGTGATCACGCCAAGCTCGAGCGCGGCGAGTTCCACCGCGCGCGTGGGATTGGAGGTCATCAAGATGCTCGGCACCATCAACCCCATGCTGCGAATCTGGGCCAGCACTTCCAGGCCGCTAAGGCCGGGCATGTGCAGGTCGAGCAGCGAGAGATCGAAGGGTCCTTCTTGCAGCAGGCGCCGCAATGCGTCCGAGCCGCTGGTCACGAGTTCGACCGTGCACCCCGGACGCTGCAGCAAGGCTGCAAGCGCGGCGAGTGTTTCGGACTGATCGTCGGCGACGAGGATGCGGAAGGCCATCGGCGGGTTCCCCGGGCCCAATGAGCAAGCCTCGTGCCAGCCCAGCCCTGCCGGAACGGCAGGCTCAATACAGGGCTTCCACCTTGTGTTATTCGTCCTCGTCGGGATCCTCTTCGCCGTCGTCCCCGTAGTCGGGACCGGTCTCGACCCACTGTTCCTCTTCACCCAGTGCCGCTGCATCCTCCGCACGCTCGGCGCCTTCGCGGAGGGCGAGGAAGTCGTCCCAGCCGTCCACCGCGGCAGCGAGGGCCTCTTCATCGAGGTCTGCGCCGCACATCGGGCAGTCGCTGCCTCCCTCGAGCGCCTCCACGGCTTCGGAGAACTGCGTGATCTCGTAGCCACAGTCAGGGCAAGTCAGAGAGGGCCCGTCCATCTTTTTCACGTTGTACCGCCGGGTTCGAGTCCGGCGCGCCGGCGCGCCAAGTAATGGAGGATCGGCACCAGCAACAAGGCGTGGCAGAGCTCGCCGTCGCGCACCACCCGCTCCAGGTCCGTACCGGGAACCAGGACGGTTTCGATGACCTCGTCCTGGTCCTGCTCCGTGCTGCCCGCGAGGCGCGCGTTGCGAATCAAGTAGGACCAGCAGCGGTTCGACTGCAGCGCCGGATTCGGTTCGGTCACGCACAGCAGTTCCGGCGCGTCGCCGACGTAACCCGTCTCCTCGCGTAACTCCCTCACGGCAGCCCGGGCCGGATCTTCGTCCGGCTCGATTACGCCGCCGGGGATCTCCAGGCGTACGCCGCGCACTCCCGGCCGGAACTGACGAATCATCACCAACTCGTCGGACTCCGTCACCGCGATCACGTTGGTCCAGTCCGGCGCCTCGATCACGAAGAAGGAGCGTTCGCCCGCCTGTGACGGGTGCTCGTAGAACTCCTCGTGCACGCTGAACACGCGGAAGTCTCCGCGCGCCAGACTGCGTCGTCGCCTCCAGCGATGAACCATCAACCTGCGCGCCTCAGGGCGCCCCCGCTTCCTCCGACTCCATTCCGTCGCCCCGGGCGGCCGCGCGCGCGGCTTCGAGCAAGGCGTGCAGCGCTCCGGAGGCGTGCAAGGCGTAGAAGGCGCCGCCGAGATACTCCGCCGCCGAAGACTCGGGCTCCTCGTCTTCGAGGAAGCGCGTTGCCGCCGCACTCGCGCCGAGCAAGGTTTGCGACTTCACGTCCTCTTCGTGCCAGAAACGATCCCACTCCGTAAAGCGGGACTCCGCGCGGCGCGCGCACAGTTGCGGCCAGCGACGCGCGTGCAGCGCGCGCGCAATGCCGGGTGCGCCGGCTTCCACGCGCACTTCCCACGCGGGGTCATGCCCTTGCTCGAGCCATGACATGCCGAGAAACAGCCGCAAGTTGCCTTGCGCGTCGCTCCAGCGGAGGCCGTATTCGACCACGCCATCGACGGGCTGCTCGCTCTCGAGCTGGAAAGGCGTGTCCGTTGGCAACTCGAAGTGCAACAGCGCTCGCCGGATCACCGCATCGATGCGGCGGAACAGCGACGGTAGCCGTACGAGCGCCACGAAGTCCTCGAGCAGCAAAGGCTCGAGGCGGTCCGGAGCAGGGTCCGGTGCGGCGGGGGGATCGCCGGGAGGCGGCGCGGCCGGCTCGATCACGCGGCGGCAGTGTACGCGCCGCTCGCAAAAACGGATCCCTTAACTGCGGTGGAACAGGCAGTCCGTGAACGCGGTTTGGTCCAGTCCCGCGTCCAGCGCGGTGAGGATCACGCGCACCGCGTCATCGGGGCGGCCCAATTCGTGCAAGGCGAGCACCAGTTCGGCGACGATCACGCCGTCGGTGGGTTCGAGATGCAGCGCCCGGTTCAAGTAGTCGAAGGCTCCCCGCGGATCGCCGACCACGCGCAGGAGATGACCGAGTTCGCGCAGCACTTCGACGCGCTCCGGCTCCTGGCGGAACGCCTCGAGCAACAAGTCTGCGGCGACGCCGAAGCGTCCCTCGTCGTGGCAGCGTCGCGCTTGCTGCACCAGGTCCTCGGATTGGTTCATCGGGTTCTTGGGCTGCGCTAGGCGTGCCCGCTGTCGCCTTATCGACCCTGCTCGAGGCCCCGCTTGAGCCCTTCATGCCCTCCTCAGAAAGAAAGCGGGCCGGATTCCGTTTCCAGAATCCGGCCCGCACTGCGGTCGCAGGCGACCTAGTTCACCACGATCGTGATCATGTTCGAGTCGTAGGTGAGGCCGAGGCTATCTGCCTGCACCTCCATGTACGCCGTACGC
>JAQBVK010000316.1 GCA_027623585.1 Planctomycetota bacterium | reverse complement strand
CTTTGGCGCCGAGGTCCTCCTCGTACTTGCGTTGCTTCTCTGGCGTAATCGGCGCCTTCGGCTTGCGCGCCAGCTTGCCGGCCTCGGCCGCATGGCGCGCCCACGTCTCGGCGCGTGTTCTCGTGGCTTGCCGTGCATCCGCCTGTTCAGCCTCTTCCACGAGGACCACGGCCGCGGTTTCTTCCGCCGCGTCATCGGCGTCCTGTTCCGCTCCATCGGACACCGCGTCGTCTTCATCCACCTCGCCCTCGTTCTCATCGGGGGCCGACGCCTCGCTCGTGTCCTTCATCTTGTCGAGCAGGCTTGCCAGCGCCTTGTCGTCCATCGCTTCAAGCCGCGAGAGCGGCAGCGCCGGCTGGTTGCCGACGCCGAGAAACACCACCGGATCGCCGGCCGGCGCGGTCTTCAGCTCGAAGTCGAGGAGGCCTTCGTAGAGAATGCCGATGTATTCGCTGGACAGGTCGGAGAAGTCCACTGGTGCGGTGACCCACGTGCTGGTATGGCCCTGGCGAATCTTGACGCGCGTTCGTGTCAGCCGTTCGAGCATCCGATGGACGTCGCGATCGGAAAGCAAGTCCTGGTCGAAGCATGCGGTCTCAAAGACGGCGAGCGCTTGTTGCAACCCCTCGTACGAACTGGTCTCGCCTGGCGCGAACAACTCGCCGCCGTAGGCCGGCACGGGTAGTGCCGGATGATGCGAGCCGGTGTGGACCAACCGAAACAGCGCCAGCACGCGCGGCCAGGCGTTGTGCGACCGGGCCAGGCGATTGGCGCCTCGGGCGCCAACCCTCTCCAGCTCGCTCAGCAAGCCGCCGAGGCCGTACGAGCCGTGATACAGCGCGTTGTCGCGCGGGAGCAGATCGCGCGACTCGGCGAACAGCACCACCACCATGCGCATGACGACGCGAACGGCGGCGCGGTAGATGGCTGAAGGAGCGACGCCGGTGCAGTCGCGCTTGAGGACGTCGCCGTGCGCCTGGACCAGAATCTCGACGGCCTCGCGCACGCGCTCGCCCAGCGCGGCGGACAGATCGGCCTGGCCCTTGCGACTGTCGAGAATCGCCTGAGCCAGAGGCGGCGCCGCGCCTTTGGTCAGCGGCGTCCACTGCTTGGGAGACAGCAGGATGCGGAGGCAGACGACTTGCGGAGAGAGCTGGCCTTCTTCGAACCACAGGTCAGCGTCCCACTCACACCACGCGTCGGCGTCGAGCGCCGCAAAGACCAGGCGCCATCCCTTTCCGTTGGTGAGCACGGCGAGGCGCTCGGAGCCCGCCCGCAGCCATTGCACGACCTGACTCGCGGCCTTCTTCCCCCGACCCACACCGATGCGCGACTCGTTGTCGAAGAACACGGGCAGCAGACCGCCATCGCTGCCCTTCCACATGGCCCGCGGCTTGATCAGTTCGCCGCAGAGTCCCCGCCGGCCCCAGGACGAATCCACGTCCGGCCCGCGCGTCCACGTGCCATTGCCGTTGGTGAAGCCGCAGATCTCTTCGAGCACGAACCGGGCAAACGCCGCGATGTCTGCCCTGGTCTCTGGCAGCGCTGCAACCTTCTGCCGCAGCTCACGCTCGTTATGGCTGCCGACCGGCGCACGCACTTCGTCGGCGAAGCGCCCGGCACGCTTCGGGTCGAGGAGCAGGCCGCCGTGGCGAAGCCGGTCCCAGCCGACGAGTTCACCGGCGCTCACTGATGGACTCCGGGTAGCCGGATTTCCACCGACACGGGGAAGACCTGGGCGGGCGCCGCCATCGCATACCGCCGCGGCAGCAGGTGCTTCAGGATGCGCTCGCGCTCTTTCTCGAGCTGTTGTCGCACGTCCTCGTAGTGCTTCTTGCGGCGGTCGATTTCGGCACGCCTGTCTTCAATCGATCGGTCGAGCTCGTCGAGCCGCGCGGCTTCATCGAACAGCAGCCCCTGCTGCCGCACGTCCTTCATCTTCTCGAGCTCACGTTCCAGTTTCTGAATCGTGTTCTCGGCGATCAGCGCCGACACTTCGCCCTGGCGGCTGCGGTAGCGCTCGTCTTCCTGCTTGAGCGCCTCCTTCCCGCGCGTGCCGAGTTCCCTGTGAAGGTTCTCCGTCAACTCCTGCGCGTGTCGTAGCAGGAACGCTTTCGCCTGGACTTTGATGTCGTCGAACACCTCTTGCGCGAGCTGCTGGTGCGCGGCCTCCGTCGTTGTCTGCCCGTCGCGTTGGTGGTTGGGTGAATCGGCCTGCAGCATCGAACCGAGCGTGCCCTGCTTCACGGGGAAGCTCACCGACCGGACCCAGTGATGAAAGGTCTCCCGTAGGTCGTTGACGGCCAGTTCTTCAATCGTCACGCGGACCAGCGCGTCTGCGTCCGCAGGCACGCCGCCCAGGCGAACGGTCCAGCGTGACACCTCCTGGCCAGTTCCAGGAAAGCGCAGGCGAGTGAGCAGGCTCAGGCCGCGCTGGATCAGCGGATGCGACAGGTGCATCAGCAGGACGTCAGGCTTTGGGCGGAAGACGTACCGGCCACCGACGTTGTCGAGAAACGGATCGAGATCGAACGCCAGTCTCGCCACCGCGCCCGTCGCGCCCGAGGCGGTTTCCCGTCGCAAGGAATCGTCAATCACCTCGGCCCAGCCCGGAAGGCTGGGATTCAGCACCTTGCAGGTCCTCGTGATCCCGGAGCAATCCAACTGCGGGCGGCCGGCGCCTATTGCCATGGCCGACTCGAGCGTGTCGCGGAGCGACGAGGGGTCGAGATCGAGTTCCGCCGCGAGGCCTTCGAGTTGCTTCTGGGCTTCCTTGCCATCGGCCCCGGTTGCGATCGTGCTGTCGGCGTCCATGGCCGCACGGCCGAGCGCGGCGGTGAGGCGGCGATCGAGGTCGC
>JAQBVK010000315.1 GCA_027623585.1 Planctomycetota bacterium | reverse complement strand
AGACCGCACTGGTGCAGCTTGAGCTCCGGTCCGACCACGATCACCGAACGCGCGCTGTAGTCCACGCGCTTGCCGAGCAGGTTGAGGCGGAAACGCCCCTGCTTGCCCTTGATCATGTCAGTCAGCGACTTGAGCGGCTGGTTCGAGGTGCTCATCACCTGCCGCTTGCAGCGTCCGTTGTCGAACAAAGCGTCGACTGACTGCTGCAGCATCCGCTTCTCGTTGCGGATGATGACTTCCGGAGCGTTGAGTTCGATCAGCCGCTTGAGGCGGTTGTTGCGGTTGATCAGACGGCGGTAGAGATCGTTGAGGTCCGACGAGGCGAAGTTGCCGCTGTCGAGACGCACCAACGGCCGCAGCTCCGGCGGAATCACCGGGACCGCGTCGAGGATCATCCACTGCGGATCGTTCGGCGAGTCGCGCAGCATCTCGACGGTGCGCAACCGCTTGATGATGTCGGCGAGGCGCTGCTTCGAGGTGCAGTTTTTCATCTCCTCGCGGAGTTCTCGCGCAATCACGTCGAGGTTCAGCGAGCCGAGCAGCTCCTTGATCGCCTCGGCGCCCATGCCGGCGTGGAACGCCGAGCCATGCTGGGCGCGCGCGCGACGGTACTCGTCTTCGGCGACCAGCTGGCAGCGCTTGAATTCGCTCGGACCCGGATCGACGACCACGTAATCCTGGAAGTAGATCACGCGCTCGAGCTCGGTCTTCTTCATCCCGAGCAGGTTGCCGATGCGACTCGGCGTGACCGAGAAGAACCAGATGTGCGCAGTCGGCGCGGCCAGGTTGATGTGGCCCATGCGCTTGCGGCGCTCGCGTGAGGTGGTGACCATCACGCCGCACTTGTCGCACACGATGCCCATGTGCTTCTGCCCGCGGTACTTGCCGCATGAGCACTCGTAGTCGCGCTCGGGTCCGAAGATGCGTTCGCAGAACAGGCCGTCCTTTTCAGGACGGAAGGTGCGGTAGTTGATGGTCTCGGGCTTCTTGACCTCGCCGTGCGACTGCGTGCGCACGTCCTCCGGAGAGGCGAGGCGAATCGTGACCGACAGCGCGTCGCGCTGCTCTTGAAGGGTCGGGCCGACCTGGAGATCGGAGCCACTGTCGAAGATCGGGTCGTCGTTGCTCATCTTCGTTCCTGCTTAGACCTCGCTGCTCTCGAGTTGGATGTTCAGACCCAGTCCGCGGATTTCGTTCATCAACACCTCGAAAGACACCGGCGTGCCGGGCTCGAGGATGTTTTTGCCCTTGACCATGGACTCATAAATCTTGGTGCGACCGTCGACGTCATCCGACTTCACGGTCAGCAGTTCCTGCAGCATGTACGCCGCGCCGTAGGCCTCGAGGGCCCAGACTTCCATTTCGCCGAAACGCTGGCCGCCGAAGCGCGCCTTGCCGCCCAGCGGTTGCTGAGTGATCAGGCTGTAAGGTCCGGTCGAGCGCGCGTGCACCTTCTCGTCGACGAGGTGGTGCAACTTCAGCATGTACATGTAGCCGATGCAGACCTGCTGCTCGAAGCGGCTGCCGGTGCGGCCGTCGTACAGGGTCGCGGTGCCGGTCTCGGGCAGCCCGGCTTCCTTGAGCGCCTTCTCGATGTGCGACTCGGCGGCGCCGTCGAAGGCGCTGGTCAGCGCGCGGAAGCCAGACGTCATGGCGGCCCAGCCCAAGTGGGTCTCCAGAATCTGTCCGACGTTCATCCGGCTCGGCACGCCGAGCGGGTTGAGGATGATGTCCACCGGAGTGCCGTCTTGCATGTACGGCATGTCCTCCGCGGGCAGAATTTTCGCGATCACGCCCTTGTTGCCGTGACGGCCGGCCATCTTGTCGCCAGCCGACAGGTTGCGCTTGGTCGCGATCTGAACCTTCACCATTTCGAGCACGCCCGTCGGCAGCTCGTCGCCGCGCGAGAGGCGTGAGGACATCTTGACCTTCCAGGCCTCCTTGTCCTCGATCCGGTTCATGTGCGCGCGCACGATTTCTTCGGCCTTCCCGCGCGTACTCGGGTGCGAGATGCCTTCGGTGTAGCCCTTGAGGAAGTCGCGGATCCGCTCGAGGTCGCCGAACAGCGTGGCCTGCGTGATCTTGATCGGCTTCTTGGTCTGCGGATCCTTGACCGGCTCGCCGAGGTACTCGGTGAGCTCGTCGGCGCAGGACTGCAGGTTGGCGCGGATCAACTCGTCGAACTCGGCCTCGATCTGCCGAATGCGTTCGTGCGCGTCGCGGCGCTCGATCTGCGTCATGTTCACCTTGCGAGTGAACTTCTGCGCGCCGATCACGATGCCGGTCACGCCGGCGGGCAGCTTCAGCGAGACGTTCTTCACGTCTTCACCGGCGCGGCCGAAGATGGCGTGCAACAGCCGCTCCTCAGGAGTGAGCTCGGTCTTGGATTTCGGCGCGATCTTGCCGACCAGGATGTCGTTCGGCCCCACGCGTGTTCCCACGCGCACGATGCCCTCGTCATCCAGGTTGCGCAGCGCGCGTTCGCCGGCGTTCGGAATGTCCTTGGTGAACTCTTCCTTGCCGAGCGTGGTCTCGCGAATCTCCGCCTCGTACTCCTCGATGTGCACCGAGGTGAAGTAATCCTCCTTCACGAGGCGCTCGCTCACCACGATCGCGTCTTCGTAGTTGTAACCCTCCCACGACATGAACGCGACCAGCAGGTTCTTGCCGAGCGCGAGCTCGCCGTTCTCGGTGGCGGGGCCGTCGGCGATGACCTCGCCGGCCTCGATGCGCTCGCCGGCCGAGACGACCACGCGCTGGTTGTACGACGTGCCCTGGTTCGAGCGGTCGAACTTGCGCAGGAAGAAGTCCTGCGTGCCGCCCTCGTCGAGCTGCAGCGTGACGTAGTCGGCAGTGAC
>JAQBVK010000314.1 GCA_027623585.1 Planctomycetota bacterium | reverse complement strand
CCTTCCTGCCCTCATCCGTGATGGACTTTTACTCCGGCCCGCCGATGCATCTTTACTCCGGCGTTGACAGATTCTCCGCCGCCCGGCGCGCAATCGCGCAGTGGCCCGGCTATGCGCCGACGCCGCTGGTCGCGTTACCCGGCCTAGCGGACGCGCTCGGCGTCGCGGGGCTTTCATACAAGGACGAGCTCACCCGCTTTGGCTTGAAGAGTTTCAAGGCGCTTGGCGGCGCCTATGCGGTGCAGCGCGTGCTGATGCGCAGCCAAGGCACGGCCCTGCAGGACGTTACCGTCACTTGCGCCACCGACGGCAATCACGGTCGCTCGGTCGCGTGGGGCGCGCAGTTGTTCGGCTGCAAGTGCACGATTTTCATTCACGAGATGGTTAGCGAAGGCCGCCGCGCCGCGATCGCGCACTACGGCGCCGACGTGGTGCGCGTGAAAGGCAATTACGACGACGCAGTGCGCCATGCGGCGCAAACCGCCGCGCGTGAGGGCTGGACGGTGGTGTCGGATACCTCGTACGAGGGGTACCGCGATATCCCGATCGACGTGATGCACGGCTACGGCGTGATGGCCGACGAGATCGCCATGCAAATGCAAGAAGCGCCGCCAACGCATGTCTTCGTGCAGGCCGGAGTCGGCGCGCTAGCCGCCGCGATCTGCGCGAACTTCTGGCTGCGATGGGGCGCGCGGCGGCCGCGATTCGTCATCGTCGAACCGGACAAGGCCGACTGCTTTTATCAAAGCGTGACCGCCGGCAGGCCGGTCGCGGTAGAGGGCGACCTCGACACGCTGATGGCGGGGCTCGCTTGCGGCGAGGTGTCGGCGCTTGGCTGGGAGATTCTGCAGACGGGCGCAGATGCTCTGGTGGCGATCGACGATGGCTGGGCCGTCGCCGCGGTGCGCGCGTTCGCGAGCCCGCGGGAAGGCGATACGGCGATCGTGTCCGGAGAAACCGGCGCCGCGGGCCTCGCGGCGCTGCTGGCGGTCGAAGACGACCGCGATAAACGCGCGCTGCTGGGCCTGGACGGCTCGTCGCGAGTTTTGTTGCTCGGCAGCGAAGGCGACACCGATCCCGAGATCTATCGCGAGATCGTGGGCAAAAGCGCTGCAGAGATTTTGTCGTGAAAGCCGAGGCGCTGCGTATCGATGCAGACCGGTTGCTGGGTCGGATCGATGTGCTCGCGCAGATCGGCGCGATCGAAGGCGGCGGCTGCTGCCGCCTCGCATTAAGCGACGAAGACAAGGCCGGCCGCGACCTCATCTGCGACTGGATGCGCGAACTCGGTCTCGCGGTCTGCGTCGATCCGGTCGGCAATATCTTCGGCCTGCGCACGGGCAGCGATACGCAGGCCGCGCCGGTGATGACCGGGTCGCATATCGACACCGTGCGCACCGGTGGCCGCTATGACGGCAATCTCGGCGTGCTCGACGGCCTGGAAGTCATGCAAACCCTCGACGGATCTGCCCGGCCGCGATGGTGTTCGTACCCAGCATCGGCGGTATCAGCCACAATCCCGCAGAGCACACTGCGCCGGTCGATCTCGCCGCCGGCGCAAACGTGTTGCTGCACACTCTGATGGCACTCGCCTCATGACCCGCATCGTCACCGTCGGCGCCGCGCAACTCGGCCCGATCGCCCGCACCGAGTCCCGCGCCGGGGTCGTCAACAGGCTGCTCGCGCTATTGCATCAAGCCAAATCGAACGGCTGCGACCTCGTCGTGTTTCCGGAACTGGCGCTAACCACGTTCTTTCCGCGCTGGTACTTCGAGGATCAGGCCGATATAGATGCGTGGTTCGAGCCGCGGATGCCCGGCCCTGAAACCGAACCGCTGTTCGACGCGGCCAGGCGCCTTGGCATCGGTTTCTACCTGGGCTATGCAGAACTTGCCGAAGAAGAAGGGCGCACGCGGCACTTCAACACCTCGATCCTCGTCGACAAGGCGGGCGTCATCGTCGGCAAGTATCGCAAGGTGCATTTGCCCGGGCATGCAGAGCACGAGCCGTGGCGGCGCTTTCAGCATCTCGAGAAGCGCTACTTCGAGACCGGCAACCTGGGTTTCCCGGTCACCCGTGCGTTTGGCGGCATCTTCGGCATGTGCATCTGCAACGACCGGCGCTGGCCGGAAACCTATCGAGTGATGGGCTTGCAGGGGGTCGAGATGGTGCTGCTCGGCTACAACACGCCGGTGCACAATCCGCCGGCGCCCGAGCATGACGCGCTTGGCAACTTCCACAACTCGCTGGTGATGCAGTCCGGCGCTTATCAGAACGGCACCTGGGTGGTCGGCGTGGCGAAGGCCGGCTGCGAGGAAGGCGTCGACCAGATCGGCAATACGATCATCGTGGCGCCCTCCGGTGAGATCGTCGCCGCCTGCTCGACGCTTGGCGACGAACTCGCGCTGGCACGCTGCGACTTGGACCTGACCCGCTCGTTCAAGACCACGGTGTTCGATTTTGCCAAACACCGCGAGCCGCAGCACTACGGCCTGATCGTCGCGAGGAAGGGCGCAATCCCGCCGCCTTGAAGTTGTACTTTGTTTTATCTACTTCCACGTCAGGAGCCCGCCATGTCCGGCGCCAGCACCCGGCGCGCTCAGCGCCGGAGGCGGAAGTCGTTGCGTCCCGAGCGGTCGACGCCGCTCATCAGGTAGAGGGTGCGCAGCGAATGGTCGGCGAGCGCGAAATCCTTCGACTGCTGCCGCGCGATGTCGCGGTGGAACACCGAGGTTGTCGGCATGAAGCGCAAGGTCATGCCGCGCCGCGGCCGCGGCGAATGGTTCGGCTCCGAGCCGTGCAGCAGGTAGACGTCGTGCCGAGAGAGCTTGCAACTGTGATAATCCCCGGATGGCCAATTCAGCGAAGCGACAGCGGCGGCTGTGGG
>JAQBVK010000313.1 GCA_027623585.1 Planctomycetota bacterium | reverse complement strand
CGAAACGGAACCCGCCCGCGGTGAACAGCGAATTGCCACCGCGCTCGTCCATGGGCGCTTTTTCGAGCACCAGCACTCTTGCGGCGCCTTGCTCCTTCGCAGAAATGGCGGCGCACAGGGCGGCATTGCCCGCGCCGACAACGATGACATCGAACTGCTGATCTGACGGCATCCAGCACTCCTGCAATAGATCGAGATCGCGACAAACTGCGCTTGCTCTTCGGTGACGGTATCAACCGCCGGGAATCGTGCCTTTCGGCAGGCTCATGCAGTATGTCGCGATATCACCGGGCATCGTGAGCCAGATGTCCTTGCGGTGGTCCATGATGTGCTTGATTGCCTCGCGCAGCGGCCGCAGGCGAAATGGCTGGCCGACGATGAAACCGTGCAGCACGATGCCGCAAACCAGCGGCTGCTTGCGCGATTGCTCTAGCATCTCGTCGAACTGGTCGATGACCATCTCCTTGAACTCGCGCGCCGAGTGGTTGCGAGACACCATGGCCGGGGAATCGTTGATCTCAAGCGGATAGGGCACTTGAAGGATCGGGCCGGAACGCGTCCGGAACCAGAACGGCTGGTCGTCGCAGGGCCAGTCGAGCAGGTACTCGTAACCGGCCTCCTTGAGCAGATCGGCCGTGACGTAGGTCTCGGCCATCCAGGGCCCCATCCAGCCGCGCGGAGCCTTTCCCGCGACCCGCTTGAGCGTGGCGGTGCAGTCCTCGATCAGGCGCTTCTCATCCTCCTCCCACATGCCGCTCTGCCGTTCCGAGTTGGTGCGGCCATGTCCGATCAGTTCGTCGCCGCGCTTCTTGATCCGTTCGAAGATTTCGGGATGGTATTCGAGCGCCGTCGAGTTGGTGTTATGGGACATGGGCGCGCGGAATTCGTCCATCATGTCGAAAAGGCGCCACAGTCCGACGCGATTGCCGTAATCGCGCCAGGCGTAGTTGCGATGGTTGGGCGGCGGCTGTTCCGCGGCGCTCGACGGCCCCAGGCCGGCGCCGAACGCGAAGTACTCGATGTTGTTCCCGAAGTAGACCGCCAGCCGCTTGCCCTCCGGCCAAGAGTAGTCTGGCCGCTGGTCGATGGGAACGTAGTCAAAACGCGAATGCGAGGGAAGTTTCATTGTTTTTCCTTGCTGGTTGAATCGGCGACAGGTTGGTCGCCTGCCTGCGTGTCGAAGGAGTCCGGAGTTAGGTCTTGATCAACGCCGCAGCCGCCTCCCCGGCGAGGCGTCCCATGTTGGTCGCGGTAAGCAGCCCCGAGCCCGAAAGATAGCCCCAATCCGCCGGTCCCGAAAGGCCGCGCGCAGCCCCACCGCCCGCAAACAGGTTCGGAAACGGCTTGCCGTCCTTCTTCAGGACGCGCATTTCGGTGTTCACCTCGAGCCCGCCCTGGGTGTGGAACAGCGCGCCCATGATCTTCACCACGCGGTAGGGCGCCTTCAGCGCCGGTTGCGTCGAGAAATCGCGGTCGAATGGATCCTTCCTCCTGCCCCCCGCGCAGTCCGCGACTTCGGCCATGGTCTGCGCCAGCGTCGCCGCGTCGCATCCGATGATCTTGGCGATCTCCTCGGGTGAATTGCACACCTTGATCGCGCCCGCCTCCTGCGCTTCGACGTGGCTGTGCATCTGCATCGCTATGCCGTGGCCGCGCTCGTCGAAGATCTGCCAGGCGACGTTGCCGGGCTGGCGCACAACCTTGAGCGCCTGCTCCGAATACCCCGCATTCTCGTTGGAGAAGCGCTTGCCGAGACTGTTGACCTGATAGCCGCCTTCGGTGATCGAAGGCCAGCCCAAATGGGTGGCGTGCGGCGTGGCGACGGCGCCATGCCCCTGGAAGGCGCCCATGTCCTTTATCGACGCGCCGAGCTCCTCGCCCCACTTCACCGCGTCGCCGGTGTTGCCCGGATGTCCATGGTAATGTGCGCCGACCATTTCCGGTATGTACTTCGCGATCATCGCCTTGTCTCCGGCGTAACCACAGCAGGCGAGGACAAGCGCGTCGCAGCCGATTTCCTCCGTCTTACCGTCAGTACGCGTTACGCGCGCGCCGCGGATCCGGCCGTCCGGGTCGGCATACAGATCCGTCGCGCGCGCCGAAGTCGCAAGCGAGATGTTCGCGGCTTCGACCGCGCTCAACAGCACCGCTAGCAGTTCGGCGCCGAAGCGCGAGGGAGAGGCATGCATGTGCATCCGGCTGTGGCCGGGATACTGGAAATCCAGGATGCACGCCAACGGCAGCTTGTAGCGGTCCACGAGCCAGTCGATGGTCTTGGCGGACTCGCGCGCGATGTGCCAGGCCATTGCGTGATCGCATTCGCCGTGCGCCTTGTTGATGAGGTCGTTGGCGAGGATTTCGGGCGTGTCGTCCATCAACCCCGCCGCACGCTGCAGCTTGGTGCCGGCCGCGGGGATCTGTCCGCCCGAGAGCGAGGTGCTGCCGGTTGGCTTCGCGTCGCGCTCGAGAATCAGCACTTCCGCGCCGCGCTCGTTGGCGGCGAGCGCCGCTATCGTGCCGCAGGCGCCGGCGCCGATGATCAGCACCTGCGTGCGGGTCTGGAAGGTTTTTCCTTCGGATTTCAATACCGGCATTGCGAACTCCTTATGATCGGGGTCACCGGCCAGCGGGGTTACGACTTCATCAGATTGGGCAACCACAGGATCATCTCCGGAAAGGCGACGTAGATCCCCAGGGAGAGAAAGTCGAGCGCGATGAAGGGCGCCACCCCGGCGAAGACCTGGCCGACCGTGACGGGGACCGGGGAGGAGCTCTTCACCACGAAGACGTTCAGTCCCACCGGAGGCGTGAGCACCCCTATCTCGGCGAGCTTGACGGAGATCACGCCCAGCCATATCGGATCGAAGCCCGCGTCCTTCATCACCGGGAACATGATCGGC
>JAQBVK010000312.1 GCA_027623585.1 Planctomycetota bacterium | reverse complement strand
GGGATCCTGCCCCTCCGCCGACAGCGGCGCGAGTTCTTCGAGCACCGCCGACGCGCGACGCACCGACGCGAGTTCATCGACCAGACGGAACACCGTTCCTGCCAGCGCCGCGCGTACGCGCGGTAGCGGTGGGGCCAGCATTGCGCGCCCGGAGCGGAGCACCAATTCACCGACCTGAGCGGGAGAAAGTTGCATGGCGCGCAGCACCTCGGGCCATTCGCCTTCGGCATGATTGGCGGCGACGACCAACAAACGCATGCTGCGCAGGCCGTCCGGCACCGCGTAAAGCGTCACGTGCGGAAAGATTTCGCGCCACGCGGCGATCAAACCGGGAAGGATTCCAGGAGCAAGCTGTTCCGGACCCAGCGCGAGCAGGCAGAAGCCCTTGGCGTTGAGTCTGCGTGCGGCTTGCGCGGCGACGCTAGCCCGCAACAAGGGCAGGTCTTCGTCCCACAGCGCGTCGGAGCGCAGCAAGATCAGGTCGTACTCTCCCGGCGCGCGCGCGATCGAGCCGACGTGCGTGAGAGTCAGTCCGTAGCCTTCCGGATCACGCGCCTCGAGCAACGCGAGGCTGGCCGCGTTACCAGCGAGTGCCGCGTACTCGACGCCCGCGCGCGCGGCGGCGCGCAGGGAGGCCGGATGCGGGGCCCCGGCGAACAGCAGCCGCCGCGCGCCAGGATGAATCGACAGCGCGAAGTCGAGTTCACGCGTCCACGGCCCGTCGGCGTCGAGGTCGGGCGTCAGCAAGTTGCGCCCGCGCGCCAGGCGTTCCGAGCGCGCGCCATCCACTTCCTCCGATCCGACCACACGCCACAACGCGCCCCGCGCCGCTGCTTGCAAAGGAGTGCCGTCAGGAGCGGCGGTCACAAACCACTCCCGCGCGTCCAGAACCGGAAACGCTGGCTGTTGGTGCGCAGGCGGACGCAGCAGCCAAATCGCGGCCATCAGCGCCACCCCGGCGGTGACGGCGCGCGCCGCAAGGCCGGTTTCGGCGGTGGTCAGCATGCCGATCGCCGCCAACAGCAGCGCGCACTCCGCGAAGAGGCCGACTCCGACTGCGCTCGATCCGGTTTCGAAGATTGGCAGGGAATGCATCACCATGGCGATGCCGCCGCCGATCAGGAGCGGCGCCAGACGCAATGGTCCGCTCGGGCGCTTGCCCAGCCAGCCGCGGGTCGTCACCGCGAGCAGCAAAGCCGGCAGGCCCGCTCCGACGATAATCATGAGTGGAACGTAGGCGAAGTGTTCCTCGGGAAGGCGCGGAACGTCGGTCTGCAGCAGGCTGCGCAGCGCGGGCAGGCGCAGCAGACCGTCGAAGGCGATCGGCTCCGAGAAGGCCAGCCAATTGCTGACGGCGATGGGGAGACAAAAGGCCGCAACGGAAGCCGTCACCGCAGTAAGCACCGAACCGCTGCGGTGCTCGCCGAGTAATACGCCGAGAGTGATCCACGCGATCCACGCGATCAACGCGAGCGTCAGCACCGCGCGCGCATCGGCGATCGCGTCGGAAGCGTCGTGAACTCTTACCAAAGGCGCGAGCAGCGCGAAACTCCAGTACAGACCCGCGCCGAGCATGATTCCCGAGAAGCGCTGCGCGACCCGCGAACGCAGCGGCAGGTCTTGGCCTTCCGGTTCCGCGTGAACTTCGGGTGCGGTGGTCGTCGTTATGCCGGCAACTGCGGCCGCGAGCACGAAACCGCCGAAGCCGAGGCCGGATCCTGCGACCCAGGCCAATCCCAGCGCCGCGCCAAAAAGTTGCGCGCCGAAGACCGTCGCAGGCCGTTCGGCAGTTTCGATGAACGCCGTGAGGCGCGCGCCGAGCACGCGCAGGGGCAACACGAAGATGGCGCCGAAGAGTCCGGACCACGGCGCCCAAGCGGAGAGCATCGGCAGCGCGCAGCCGCCGATCACAAGCCACAAGAATGAGGCGCGCGTGGGAGGGCGCGCGGTGCCGCGATGGCAGGCGCCCCAGCCCGTTGCGAGCAACAGCGCGCCGAGTGATAGCGCCTGCATCGCCGAACCGCCGCCGAGTGAGATTGCCCAGCCGTCGGCCAAGCCAGCGATCAACGCGGCGACGGCTGCGCCGCGCAGCAGCGGCAGGACAGAGGCGATCAGGAGGTTCATCAGGCGTCGCTCAACCCTATCCTGTCTCCTTCCGTGTCCCAATCCAACATGATCGTGGCCTTGAGTGCGTGGTTCAGCCGCGCGGGGCGCGCGCTGCCTTGGCGGCCCCCTTCCACCGACGGCCGCGCGGGGCGCGATCCTTACGCCACCTGGATCGCCGAGATCATGCTGCAGCAGACTCGGGTCGAGGCGGCGATCCCGTATTACGAGCGTTTCCTGCGCACTTTCCCGGACGTGAGCGCTTTGGCGGCCGCGGCTGAATCGGAGGTGCTGCGCGCCTGGGCCGGACTCGGCTACTACCGTCGCGCGCGCATGCTGCACGCGGCGGCGCGCGAAGTGATCGAGCAACGAGGCGGGGTTTTCCCGCGCAGCGCCGCCGAGTGGCGCGAGCTGCCAGGCGTGGGTGAGTACACGGCTGCGGCGGTGGCGGCGCAGGTGTACGGCGAGGCGATTGCGGCGGTGGACGGCAACGTGAAGCGCGTCGCCGCGCGCGTGCTCGCGCTGGATCTGGCGTCAGATGCGGGCGCATTGCACCGAGCGGCGCGCGCGTGGGCGCAGAGCTTGATGGATGAGGCCCCGGATCCGGGCGTGATCGTCGAAGCGCTGATGGAGCTCGGTGCAACGGTCTGCGTGCCTCGCGAGCCACGCTGTGATGCATGTCCGATCGCTTCCGCGTGCGCAGCGCGCGCTCGCGGTCTCGAACGCGAGCTTCCACGCGCGCCGCGCGCGAAGGAATGGCTGGAGTTACGCTTGCGAGGATTCGTCGCGCGGCGCGGCGGCGGCGTGC
>JAQBVK010000311.1 GCA_027623585.1 Planctomycetota bacterium | reverse complement strand
CGCGGATTCGGTGCGCGACGGCTCGATGCTGCAGTTCCAGGCGCGCGACCGCGAGGCGGCGCACAAGGAGCTGGAATCACTGCTCGACATGGCGGCGTCCTTCCACGCGCGTCCTTTCGGCGCGCTGCTGTTTCCCTGCACCGGGCGCGGGTTACACCTCTTCCAGCAGGCCGATCACGACGTCGCCGCGGTCCAGCGTCACTGGGCGGATCTGCCGGTCAGCGGCTTCTTCGCGGCTGGCGAGATCGGTCCGGTATGCGGCAAGCCTTACGTGCACGGACTCTCGGCGAGCCTCGCGCTGCTGGTCGCCGACGCCTGAGCGCTCAGCCCGGCGGCCAAGTCATGCGGCGGCCGCCGAGCACGTGGAAGTGCATGTGGTCCACGGTCTGGCCGCCGTTGGCTCCGGAATTGTGAACGATTCGGTAACCGCCCTCCGCTAGCCCGGCTTCGGCCGCGACCTTGCGGCAGACCCACAGCAGGTGGCCGACCAGCGCGCGATCGTCCTCGCCCATGTCGGCGACGTTCTTGAGCGGTTTGCGCGGGATCACCAACAGATGCACGGGCGCCTTGGGCCCGATGTCGGGGAAGGCTACGCAGTGCTCGTCCTCATGAACGAACTTCGCCGGGATCTCCCCGCGCAGGATCTTGGCGAAGACCGTGTCAGTCACGCGCCTGCTCCAGCAGCTTCTTCCACTCAGCCTCGGGCAGCTCTTCGGCCTCCTCGATCAGCAACACCGGGATGCCGTCGTCGATGCGGTAGCGCAGCCGAGTCGCTGGGTCGGTGCTCACCAACCATTCCTCCCCGACCAGCTTGAGCGGCGCATGGCTCTTGGGGCAGCACAGGATCGGCAAGAGTTCGGCGGGGTCGAAGGCGAGCGGCACGCTCCCAGTATGCCCTCCGCGATCCAGACTGAGGAAGGTGCTGATCCCGCTGCACTGGATGTCCACCACGGCTGCCTTCACGCTGCTCGGCGTCGGTGGACTTCTGCTCGTGTGGCTGGCGGCCTCTACCCTCTGGTTCCGGCCTTCGCCGTTCCAGAAGCTCGCGCTCTGCGTGCTCGGCTTATTCCTGGCCGCCGCCGCTCTCGACGTGCTCAAGGATCGCACCGTCGAGTGGGCCGAGAACGGTCCGTCCCACTTCCGCGTCGTGCGCAACGTGCTGAGCCTGACGCTCACCAGCGTGCCGATTGCGCTGCTGTTCTTGCGCGCGCGGCGGACATCGCGCGTTGCGGCGATCTTCCTCGGCGCCTTTGGCGTCCTGATCGCGGCAGTCGCTGCTCTCGGCGGCGTGGAATCTCTTCAACAAGAGCGGCAGCTTTGGATCGCGGCGGCGCGGCTTCCGGGCGCCTGGCTGCTCCAGCGGGACGGCAACATGGTGACTGCGCGGCTTCTGCTCGCCCTCGGCGGCCTCAGCCTCTCAGCGCCGCTCGTCGCGCGCTTGCTCCGCGCCTGGAATCCCGCACGCAACGTCCCGTTCCGGCCGTTCGACGGCACGCTGCTCGGTCTGGGCCTGTGCTCGGCGTCCATGGCGATCTTCTTCTGGCATCAGTTTGACGAGAGCGATCGCTTCTACACCTATCTCTACATGATCGGAACGGCTTGGCTGGCGCCGATGCTCGTGCTCGGTGAAGGCCGCATCCTGACCGCGCTCTGGGCGCGCAGCCTCCTGTCCGGGCTCG
This sequence comes from Planctomycetota bacterium, assembly GCA_027623585.1. Lineage (GTDB taxonomy): Bacteria > Planctomycetota > UBA1135 > UBA1135 > UBA1135 > JAQBVK01. Next base: position 1,237 of record JAQBVK010000311.1, on the reverse strand, counting down.
GAGTGCTGCTGTTCCTCTGGATGCTCTCCGGCCTCGGCGGGATGCGGGAGTTCGACGGCCAGTGGTTCGCGGGCTTCTGGATCACGCAGCTCCTGCTGGCCCTGATCTGGCTCCTGCTGCCCGTGCTCGGGCTTCATCTGCTCGTCCACTTCGGGCTGCAAGCCCGCAGAAGGGCGGCGGCGCGAAAGCCCTGCCCGCCCTTCAAGTAAACTTCACGCAGGTGACAAACGGCGCCCACCGGAAGTCCGCAGAATCCCAGCCTGTGTTGGACAAGACGATTCTCGTGGTCGAGGACGACGCCGATCTGCAGGAGATCCTGCGGCTGACCTTCACCAAGGAAGGCTTCCGCGTCGTGATCGCGAAGGACGGCGTGCAGGCGCTGGAACTGGCGCAGCGCCACGATCCAGACCTCGTGATCCTCGACCTCATGCTGCCCAAGCTGGACGGCGTGGAGGTCTGCCGCCGCCTGCGCGAAGAGCCTGCTTTCAAGCGCCTGCCCATCCTCATGCTCACCGCGAAGGGTGAGGAGTCCGACGTGGTGCTCGGGCTCGGCGTCGGCGCCGACGATTACATGCTCAAGCCGGCGCGCCCGCGTGAGATGGTGGCGCGCGTACGCAACTTGCTGCGGCGCACCACCAAGGACGATCCGGTCGTGACCGAGCAACTCATCCACGCCGGGCCGATGGCGATCGATCCGGTGCGCTTCGAAGTGCGCATCGGCGAGCGGCGCGTGCAACTCACGCCCACCGAGTTCAAGCTGCTCCAGACCCTGGCCGGCCGCCCCGGCCGCGTCTTCCGGCGCGGAGAATTGATTGATTACACGATCGGCGCCGGCGCGATCGTGGACGAGCGCAACATCGACACCCACGTCAAGTCGGTGCGCAAGAAGCTCGGTCCCGAGGGCGAACTGGTCGAGACCGTGCGCGGGGTCGGCTACCGCTTCAGCGACGGTCCGCTACCGGAACCTGCGGCCACGCCGTCCAAGCCCGCGGCGAGGGCGCGCAAGCCCGGCAAGTCCCGGCGCTAGAATCGAGTCATCGAGCCTCTCCTGAGCGTTGAAGGGATCACGCTCGCCGCCGTGGCGGCGGCCGCTACGGGAGCGTGGTTCTTGGAGCGGCGCCGTCGCACGCGCGCGGAAGCCGAAGCCGCCGACACCCGCGCGCGCCGGGATGAGATGCAGCGCGGTCTCGACCACCTCGCGGAAGGGGTGGTGCTGCTCGACGACGCGAACGTGGTG
>JAQBVK010000310.1 GCA_027623585.1 Planctomycetota bacterium | reverse complement strand
ATTCCCTCATCGAAGCCATGCAGCGCGGAGATTTCTATGCGTCGAGCGGCGTCACCTTGACCGACGTCGTGCGCGGCGAGAGTGCGTATCGCGTTGAGATCTCAGCCACGCCAGGTGTGACCTACACCACGCGCTTCGTGGGTACGCGCGTCCTCGACGAAGGGCTCGGTGCTACCGGCGAAGTGCTGATGGAAACCGAGGACAATCCCGCAATCTACGCCTACCGCGGCGACGAGCTCTACGTGCGCGCGGTGGTGACCTCCTCACGCGCCCATCCCAACCCCTTCGCGGAAGGCGACCCGGAAATGGCCTGGACGCAGCCGGTGCAGGTGCATCGTCGCTAAGGCAGCGCGGTGATTACCCGCTGATTGGTCCCTGACCCGACCCCCGCATCCTGTGAACCAATCGGAGTGAGAGGCGGCGGCGGCTTCGCCGTTTGCATCTCTTGGCCAATGAAGCGCTGCAAGCGCAACTCGGCGATCTGCAAACGCGTCTCCGCGGTGCGCTCCGCGGCGGTGAGTTCCTTTTCGACGATTTCGACGGCCTTGCGCGCCTGCTCCAGCGCCGCTTCGGCCTTGGCCACCGCGATCGCCTGCAAGTCGCGCTTCTCGAGGATTCCGCTGACGTCTAGTTTCGCGACCACTTCGCCGGCGCTCACGACCGTTCCCTCCGGAATCAGCTCGATCAGCGTGGCGCGTCCCTCCAGCTGGGAGGAGATGCGAGTGTCCCGTGCGGCCTTGATCTCGCCGCGCTCGCGCACCGTGATCAGCAGGAGTGCCCAGACAAGGCAGGACGGCACGCGCATCCGATCCTTCAGCCTAGCAGGAAGCCTGCGACCTTCTTGGGCGCGGGAGACACGAAAGAGGCTTCCTTCACGGTCTCCGGCGCGTAGAGTTTCAGCCGATAGAAGAATGATGCTGCACCTCGCCCTCGTTCTACTCGCTGCGCCGCTTCAGGAGGGCGCCGCCGAGGCCACCCCCGCGCCGGTGCTGCAGGTCGAAGGCGGTTACGCGGAGATGACCCCGCTCACACCGGGCGCCCGAGTCCACGTCTGGGCGCGGCAAGATCCCCGCACGCAAGTCTTCCTCGCCTGGGAAGGAGCGGCCGCGATACACCTCGATGCGCCGGATTCCTGGCACGCCGTTTTGACGGTGCCGGCGGATGGCCTCGAGGAGCCGATGCTGCGCGCGCGCATGGCGCAGCTCCAAGTGGAAGCCCAATCGCTGAACTTCACCGGGCCGACGCGCGAGAAAACCGTTGAATACCTGTTGCCTGCCGACGGCCCGGCACATGCGCTCGCCTTCTACTGCCACGACACCACCGGACGCCGCGGCGCTCTCTACAAGTCCGAGGCGTGGAATCTGGCGCTGACGCTCGTGCATCACGGCTACGCCGTCGCTTCGATCAGCAGCGAAGAGGCCGACCTCCAGCGCGCTGGCGAGGACGGATTGATCCGTTGGAACGGCAAAGAAGAGACGCTCGACTCCAACGTCGACATGCAGAACTTGCTGGCCGCGCGAACCGCGCTGGTTGAAGCGGGCGCGGTCGCCGAAGACGCCGATTGCTTCGCCTTCGGCCAAGGCAACGGCGGCACCTTTGCTGCCAGCGCCGCCGCCGTGCTCGGCTGGCGCGGCGCCGCATCCTTCTGCGGTCCCGGGCGCAAGACCTTGCTGGAGAAGATGGCGGCCCCGACGCTCTGGGTGGTCACGACCCAGAACTACGTCAACCGAACCGCCGCGGACGGCGCGCGTGAGAATCGAACGATCCTCGAAGCGGCCGGGATCCCCGCCAAGGTCTATCTCGTCGGTCCTTCGCCGCTGCGCGCCGAACGGCTGGTCGATCGCTGCGGTATGGATGAACGAGTCGCGGCCGGCGTCCATGCAACCATGAAACGTACCGGCGTCATCGATCAGGACGGCATGCTACAGGTGGCCGGGATCACCGCCGCGACACGGGTGCAGGCCGAAGAGGTCGCCTACGAGGACTTCCACATCTGGCTCGCCGAGGATCCGACGCGCGTCAACGAATTCATGAACCAGATCGAGATCGTCGGCGCAGGGCACGCGCTGATGGCCGATCACGCGATGCGCATCCTCGCCTTCTTCGAAGCGCAGCGCGGAAACTGACGGCCCGTGCTGCCGCGCCTATCATGGCGAATCGGAGCCGCGCCGGCGGCCTCCCGACTCCACGCCATGCTTTTCGCGTTGTTGCTCCTCGCCGTGCCCGCTCCGCAATCCGCGGGACCGAAGTACCCGGAGCCGCCGGCCGGCGAGCCGCCGCCGCTCGAAGTCGAGGGTGCCGAGGCCGAGGACGCCGCCGCGATGCGGCCGTATGAGGAACGAATTCCCGGCACCGTCGCGCGCTTCCGCATGCTGCCGATTCCCGGCGGACGCTTCACGATCGGCAGCGCGGAATCCGAGGACGGACGCGAGGCGCAAGAAGGGCCGCAGGTCGAGGTGAGCATCGAGCCTTTTTGGATGGAGGAGCACGAAGTCACCTGGGACGAGTTCCGGATCTTTCAGTTCGCGCTCGACCGCGCGCTGCGCGCCGAAGGCAAAGGCGAGATCGCCAAACAGGACGCCTGGGCCGACGCGGTCAGCCGACCGACCCCGCCCTACGTGCCGATGGATTTCGGCATGGGCCTCGACGGCTGCCCCGCGATCTGCATGACGCACTTCGCCGCGCGCCAGTACACGAAGTGGCTCTCGATGAAGACCGGCCGCTTCTATCGCCTGCCGAGCGAAGCGGAATGGGAGTACGCCTGTCGCGCGGGCTCAACCACCGCATGGTCCTTTGGCGACGATGCCGGCAAACTCGGCGAATACGCCTGGTACTTTGAGAACTCGGACGAAAAATACCGCCCGGTGATGGGCAAGAAACCGAACGCCTGGGGCCTTTACGACATGCACGGCAACGTCGCCGAGTGGTGCCTCGATCAACTGCGC
>JAQBVK010000309.1 GCA_027623585.1 Planctomycetota bacterium | reverse complement strand
ACGTAGATGGCGCCGCCGATCCCATGCCCCTGGAGTTGGAACGCGCCGAGTCCTGGCGCGCATCGCTCGCCCGCGGCAGCGTGGTGACGGTGCGGATTCGCGCTGAGGGCGAAATCCCCGAGCGCGTGATCGTGTACGGAGCCGGCGGCGAACCGCGCGCGATGCTGCCCTCCGGCGGTGGCGAGTTCTTGCTGCGTCTGCCGCCACTCGAAGCAGAACTGCTGTTGCGTTTCCGCGGCGGCGACGACGACGACGGGCGGCCCTCGCTGCGTTTGGTCGCGGGCGATGCGCCCGCCATCACCGGCTGGCTGGTGCGCGCAACCCCCCCCTCCTATACCGGCGACTTGCCTGAGGAAGACACGCGCACCGAGTGGCGCGTGCCGCGCGGCACCCGCTTCGACTTGCGCTTCCGAGGCGATCGGCCGGTGAGTGACGCGTTGGCGGAGCGGCTGGATGGCACACGCGTCGAAGTGCGGCGCCTGGAAGACGGCGGTTTCGAGTTGGAGATTCTGGCCGACCGCTCGGATCAACTCGCGATCTCCCTGGTCGGTGAAGACGGCTTCGTGCGACGCCGGGCCGGTGTGTTGCGCTGGGACGCGCAAGCCGATCGGGCTCCGACCGCGCGCATTCTTTTCCCTGAATCGCGCTGGACCACCGTACACGGCGCCGAAGTGCCGCTCGCGCTCACGGCTTCGGATGATTACGCGCTGGCTTCGCTCAGTGTGCGCGACTTTCTCGGGGCCGAGATCGCGCTGACGCCCGATGGATCGCGCACGCTGGCGCGCGTGCTGCGTCTGCGCGCGCCCGAGAACGCCTCGGCGGAAGGTTTGACCGAAGCGCGGGTCCAAGCCGAATTCTCCGCGAGCGACGCATCCGAACCGCAGCCGCAAAACGCGCGAGCGCAGAGCGCATGGGTCGAAGTGGTGCTGCCTGAGGTCTTTGATCTCCGGCAGGCCGAGCGCTTGGTGCGCGTGCGCATGCAGACCGCGAGTTTGCGCGACCGGCTCGTCGCCGCGCTGGATACGGAGGCGACTTGGAGTTCCGGCTTCGTGCGTCGCGCGCGGCGCGACCTCGAGGCGCTGGTCGGCGAAGTCGAACTCGAACTCTTGATGCGCCTGTGGAGCGGCCTCGACGCCGGCACGGCGCTGCACGCGACGGCTACCGCAGCGAGTTTGCTCGACGCACGGTCGGCCCCCGGCGACCGGCTCGACGCCTTGCACGCAGCCGGATTGCCGCGCCCGCTCGAGCGCTCTGGCCTGCTCGCCGATCTCGCCGAGGCACTTTTGCTCGCGCGCCGTGGTCCCGCAGCCGAAATGGAAGCGGCCGCGCTCGCCGCGGCAGATCCGCGCACGGCGGCGCGCGCGCTGATTGCGGATCTCGACCGCGTGCTTGAAATTCTGACCGTCTGGGAGGACTATCAGAGTGCCCTGAACCTGCTGCGAGACCTCATCCAGCGGCAAAGGGAAATCTTGCTGCGTACCCAGGAAGTCTCCGGACGATAATGGATTGGGGCCGTATGCTGGACAGGCCCGTCCATGTCGTTCCTCATCCTCCTCGCTGCTCTCGCGCCTGCGCCTCCGCTCGTCACGGCGGCGCCACAGGATCCCGTGCAGATGAGCCGCATCGCAAGCGACCAGCGGCTGGCCGCCGAGCAGGTGAGGCGCCTGACGCGGCTGATGGCGATGCTCGAGACGCGAGATCGCGCTGAGGGGCGCCTCGAACGCGCGGATCTCCTGGCGAACGCGGCCGCGCGTCTGGAGGGCGTCGCCAGCGGCAAGGATCTGGCGGCGGCCATGGAGACGATCGCCGGCGACCTTGCCGCCTTGCGCACGGGGTCGGCGCTCGAAGGACAAACCGCCACCTTGGAGGCGCTCGAAGCCATCTTGCACTTGCTGATGCAATCGCAGACGCAGTTGCAGGAACAGCAGCGCGCGATCGACCTGAAAGAGCGCATTGCCGAGTTGGAGAAGCTTCTCAGCCGGCAGGAAGAGCTTCGGCGCCGCACCGAAGACTTGTTGAGGGAACAGTCCGAAAACGCGGGCGCTGAGCCGAGTGCAGATGCCGGCAGCCAGAAGGCCGCGGAGGCCAAGCCCTCCGAAGCGAAGCCCGATCCGAAGGAGTCCGCCAAGAACAGCCAAGGCGATGCTTCGAGCGCGAAGCCGGAGTCCAGCGATGCGCAAGCGAGCGAGGCGTCGGAAGCCGAGCCTTCTCCCGAAGAGCGCGCGTTGCAAGAGGAGATCGCGAAGCTTGCCAAAGAGCAGGCGGAACTCGCGGAGCGGATCGCGCAGTTGCGGAACAACGGTCGCCAAGAAGCCGCGGAGCGCGCGAGCGAGCACGCCGCGGAAGCGGCAGAAAGACTTGAACGCGCCAGCGGAGAACCGAGCCAGGAATCGGAGGCCGCGCAGCCTGCAGAACCAGGCGAGCCCTCAGATCCGAGCGAGTCCGGCGAATCCGGCAAGCCCAGCGAGCCCGGACAACCCGGAAAGCCGAGCCAGGGAGGAGAACCGAAACCGCAGAGCGAGCAGCCGCCGCGCGCGCCGCAGCCGCCCGCTGCTCAGGATCCGCAGGACGCGCAACGTCAGCAGGAGCGCGCAATCGATGAACAGCAACAGGCTGAACAAGCGCTGCAAGAAGCGATTCAGCAGGCTGAGGACGAGTTGGATCGCATCGAGCAGCGGCAGAAACTGCAAGATCTCCAAGACGTGCGCATGCTCGCCGAGCAGATTCTCGCCCAACACCGCGTCGAGGAAGCCTCCATCCAAGAACTCCTGACTGCCGGCGCAGAGCGCTTGAGCCGCGCCCAGCGCGCGCGTCTGCGGCAAATCGCGCGAAGCGAAGAGGATCTTGGCGCCGCCACGCAGAGTTTGCTGATCAAGATCGAAACGCTCGGCGCGAGCACCTTCCCCTTCTTCCTCGGCACGATCCAGCGGGATCACGAGCGGCTC
>JAQBVK010000308.1 GCA_027623585.1 Planctomycetota bacterium | reverse complement strand
AAGGCACTCTGCCGCAGGCCGAGTCCGACGCAATTTACGCCCGCGTGAGGCCGAGCGGCGATCTGGCCGCGGCAGTGAAGAGCGCCGACCTCGTGGTCGAAGCCGTGTTCGAAAAAGAGGAAGTCAAGAAAGAGGTGTTCCGGCAATTGGATGCCCATGCGCCGGCGGGGTGCATTTTGGCGTCGAACACCTCTTCGATCTCGATCACCGCGATCGCCACCGCCACCAAGCGGCCCGCGAGCGTGATCGGCATGCACTTCATGAACCCGGTGCCGATCATGAAGCTGGTCGAGATCATCCGCGGCGAGAAGACCTCCGACGAAGTCGTCGCGCGCACCAAGGCGATCGCCGAATCGGTCGGCAAGACGGTGGGGGTGGCGCAGGACTACGCCGGCTTCATCTCGAACCGCGTGCTGATGCCGATGATCAACGAGGCGGCCTTCTGCCTGCATGAGGGCGTGGCCACGCGCGAAGACATCGACGTGATCATGAAGCTCGGCATGAACCATCCGATGGGCCCGCTGGCGCTGGCCGATTTCATCGGCCTCGACGTCTGCCTGAACATCCTGGATTACATGCAGCAGGAGTTCGGCGATCCGAAGTTCCGCGCTGCTCCCAACCTGCGGCGCATGGTCGCGGCCGGGAAATTGGGAAGGAAATCCGGCGAGGGTTTCTACGCCTACGAGGCCAAGTAGCGCTCGCGCCTACTCCAGCATGTCTTGCGCCGGCTCGTCCGGCGCCGGACGGATCTCGGGGCGCTGCTTAAGGATCCGCACGCAAGTGTTCCAGCGCAGCACCGGGTCGCCGTGTTTCTCGTCCGGCCGCGCGGCGACGGCGCGTTCGTAGTGGTCCATGGCCTGGCGCAGGAAGTCGTAGGCAAAGGCGCCGGCGTGCGGACCGGAGCCGCGCATCGCCGTCTTGCCGCGGCGTTCGCAGACGATGCCGGCGTAGTAGGCGCGGTCGTACGCGCCCTCGATGCGCTCCAGCACCTCGCGCGCCTGGCCGAGCTTGTCCGCGAGCGGGTCGCTGAATTGGTCGGTGAGCGCCAGCAGCAGCGTGATCAGGGCCTCGCGGTGCTTAGGATCCACGCGCAGGATGTCGCGACAGATGCTCTCGGCTTCCATCGGCTCGTTGAGGAGCCGGTAACGCTGTGCCTTCTCCATCGCGGCGGGAACCGCTTCAGGAGCGAGGGGTTTGGGCTCAAACACTGCGACGCCGGCGGAACAGCCGCCGGATCGGATCATAATAACGGTCGACGACTCGCTCTTTGAGCGGGATGATCGCGTTGTCCGTGATCGTGATGTGCTCCGGGCAGACCTTGGTGCAGCACTTGGTGATGTTGCAAAGGCCGATGCCGTGCGCTTCCTTGAGTTCCGGCACGCGGTCTTCGACGTCCAGCGGGTGCATCTCGAGCGCCGCGACGTGGACCAGGAAGCGCGGGCCGATGAACTGATCATGCTTGTGGCTCTCGCGCAGCACGTGGCAGACGTCCTGGCACAAGAAGCATTCGATGCACTTGCGGAACTCCTGCGCGCGGTCGACGTCGGCCTGCTGCACGCGCCAGGTTCCGTCGGGCGCGTCGGGCGGCCGCGGCTTGAAGGGCTTGATCCGCTTCTTGACCTCGAAGTTCCAGGAGACGTCGGTGACCAGGTCCTTGAGCGGCGGAAACGCGCGCATCGGCTCGATCGTGACCGGCTGCTCCGGCGGCATGTCGGCCATGCGCGTCATGCACATCAGGCTCGGCTTGCCGTTGATCTCGGCCGAACAGGAGCCGCACTTGCCGGCTTTGCAGTTCCAGCGCACCGCGAGGTCGCCGGCCGACTCGGCCTGGATGCGATGCACCGCGTCGAGTACGACCATGCCGTCCTCGACCTCGGTCTGGTAGTCGACGAAGGCCCCGGACTCGCGATCACCGCGCCACACGCGAAACTGCGCCGGACGGCTCATTGCATTTCCTCGATGATGGCTTGCTGTTCGGCGGTTTTGGGCACCAGCGGTTCTTGCGTCAGGCTCATGCCGCCGTCTGCGTTCTTCCGGGCAACATGGTTCAGCTCGGAGAAGGACTTCTGCTTCTCCGGATGATCCTCGCGGAAGTGGGCGCCGCGGCTTTCCTTGCGCGCCAAGGCTGCGCGCGCGACGGCTTCGGACACGATCAGCAGATTCTGCAGATCGAGCGCGGTGTGCCAGCCCGGGTTGTATTCGCGATTACCGGTCGCCGCTGCGTTGTTCGCGCGCAGCTTGAGCGCCGCGATCCGTTCGATCGCTTCGCTCATCTCGGATTCGGTGCGCACGATGCCGACCAGCGCTTGCATGAACTGCTGGAGTTCGTGTTGGAGGTCGTAGGGGTTCTCTCCCTCGTTGCCGCGATCGAAGGGCGCCAGAGCCTCGCGCGCCGCCGACTCGACCTGCCGTTCGTCCAGCGCGGCGGCGGAGTTCTCGCGCGCAAAAATCGCGGCGTGTTCGCCGGCGCGCTTGCCGAACACGAGCAGATCGGACAGTGAATTGCCGCCGAGCCGGGTCGCGCCGTGCAGACCCGCGGCGCACTCGCCCGCGGCGAACAGTCCGGGCACGCAACTCATCTGCGTGTCCGCGTGCACGCGCACGCCGCCCATCGCGTAGTGGGTGGTCGGTCCGACTTCCATCGGCTCGGCGGTGATGTCGAGCCCGGCCAGCTCCTTGAACTGGTGGTACATGCTCGGCAACTTCTTGCGGATGTGCTCGGCCGCGCCGGGCAGCTTCTCCTTGATCCAGGCGATGTCGAGGAAGACGCCGCCGTGCGGACTGCCGCGGCCCGCCTTGACCTCGCGCATGATGCAGCGCGCCACGTGATCGCGCGTGAGCAACTCCGGCGGACGCCGCGCGTCGCGATCTCCTTGGGTGTAGCGCCAGCCTTCCTCGGGATTGTCCGCGGTTTGATTCGTGTACAGCTCTGGGCTGTCATCGAAC
>JAQBVK010000307.1 GCA_027623585.1 Planctomycetota bacterium | reverse complement strand
AGGCGTGTCCGCCGCTGCTCCATCCCGCCGACTGGCACGGCTCTGGCGACTGGAGCGCGCTCGCGGGCGTGCGCGCGCTGATCTGCCTCCCGCCCCACCACCAATTGGCCTCCGGCTCGGCCGTCCGCTACCTTCCTCTTGACTGAAGGTGCGCACGCTCGTCCTCTTCCTCGGCTCTGCGGTGCTGCGCGGGCTGGCGCAACCGGGCTGGCTCGGCTGGCCGCTGCTGCTCGTTGCTGCGCCGCTGCGCATCCTCTGTTGGCGGCAACCGGCGCGGTTGGGCTGGGACTACGCGCACGGCGTGTTGTTTTGGGTGATCGCCTTCTCTTTTCTCACGGCGGTGAGTCCGATCGCGCCGCTCAGCGCGGCCATCTTGCTCGGCCTGACCGGCGTCGTCGAAGGCTGGCTGGCGCGGCGTCTCGCACGGTGGCTTTCCCCGACCGTCGCGGGCGCGCTCGCTCTGGCGACTGCGGCATGGCTGCAGCGCGAGTGGTTCTTGATCGGCGCCGGGGGCGTGCCGTGGGCGTCCTGGGCTTGGCCGCTCGCCGACTCGCCTCTGCTGCGTGCCGGCGCCGTCCTCGGCGAGAGCGGGCTGATCGTGCTGGTGGTCGCGTTCGGAGGCGCGATCGCATCGGGCGTGCGGCGCATGCATCGCAATCCATGCTGGATCGCCTTCGCGGTCTTGCTTGGCCTCGGCGTCGCCGTGCCGCGGGGCGGCTCTCCCATATTGGGAACGATTCCCTGCCTCGCGGTCCAGGGAAACATTCGCGTGAAAGAGAAGGCGGCAACGCACCTTGATCCGCCCAGCTTCTTCCTGCGCCAACTCGACGTCACGGAAGCCGCGCTCGAACGCGGCGCGCACCCGCGCCTGATCGTATGGGCGGAAACGATGTGGCCCTTCCCGGTGGCGGACCCTGCGGATCCCGACGCGGGACTCGGCCTGCTCCGCCAGTACTACGCGGGCTACGGCAACGAAGACACGCCGTACGCCGCAGTGCTGGAAGGCCAGCGCCGCGTCGCCGAACGCGCGCTGCTTGCGGCTCCCGCCGACTCGTTCCTGATCACCGGCGCGCACTTCTACCGGCCTCTTCCGCCGGACGCGCCGGCCGACGCGCTCTCGCCGCGCTCTTCGGAGAGCGTGGTCTTCGGTCCCGACGGACAACTCCTCGCGCACTTGCCCAAGAGTGAGCTCGTCCCGTTCGGCGAGCGTTTGCCGTTCTGGGGGCGGCTGCCCTTCGCGCGCGCGCTCACCGATGCGATCCAGTCCGGCTCCGGTTTGCGTCCGGATTTCGCCCGGCCGCCGGGAGCGGGTCCGCTGCGCATCGAAGGAATCCCGGCGCTCGGAATGGCCACCTGCTGGGAGAACGTCTTCGACGGCGTCTTTCGTCGGCAAGCCCAGGCCGGCGCCCAGGCCTTCTTGGTGTTGTCGAACGAAGACTGGTACGGCGATGAGAGCCGTGAAATGGTCCAGATGGTGGCGATCAGCCGTCTGCGCGCAGTCGAGACCGGTCGCGCGATCCTCCGCGTGACGAATACGGGTCACACGGTGCTGGTCCGAGCCGATGGCAGCGTCCTCGAGGGCCCTCCTCCGGGGATTCCCGAGGCTTGGGAAGTGGATCTTCCGTGGGTGTCAGCTCGCACCAAGACGCCATTCCTGGCCTTCGGTTGGCTGATTCTTCCGATCCTCGCGGCGTTGGGCGCTCTGCTCGCCGTGGCGCCCAAAAAAAGCGGCCCTTTCTTCCGTTGACCACCTTAGGGGAGAGGGCTAGAGTTTTCCGGCACGCGGACGGATACCCTGCGAACCCAGGCGCTAGACGCTAACTCGATTTCCGCGCTGACTCCCTCGTTGCTCCCATGAGTACCATTGGCAAGTTCTTCGTCGTCCTCAACTTGGCCCTCGCGGCCCTGTTTGTAGGTGTTTCCGCCTCTCTGATCGGCTCGGGTGAGTCCTATCGCAAGGATCTCGAGGATGCGAACGCCACGCACACCTCGATGCTTGCCGAAAGGGAAGCCACCATCGGAGCACGGAGCGCTGAGCTCGCGCAGATGCGCGGCGAACGCGACCGTCTCTCCACCGAGAATCTGACGCTGAAGTCGGACAAACAGGCGCTCAATGAGAGCCTCGAGACCACTTCGCAGAAGAACAGCGAGTTGACCGAGAAGCTCACGGGCATCGAGGCGCAACTCGGCAACCTGGAGTCGACCAACCGAGACCAGGCTGGCCAACTTGCGAATCTTGGCCGCACCAACACCACCTTGCGCGACGAGCGCGACGCCGCCCAATCGGCCCGCGCCGCGTCGGACTCCCGCGCCACGGCCGCTGAGGAGAAATCCCGTCTCGCCGACGGTCGCTCCTCCGACCTGCAGAACGCGCTCGCCGCGATGCAACGCCGCGCTGAGAACGCCGAGACCGAGCGTGACACCTTGGTAGCCGTTGGCGGCCACACCGCCGATGAGTACAAGAACCAGCCGGTCATGGAGGGCACGGTTCTGTCGGTCGAGTACGTCGACAGGGCCGCCTACGTCGTGATCGACCTCGGTACCGCCAACAAGGTGCAGATCGGCTACACCTATGACGTCTTCAACGGATCCACCTACAAGGGCAAGATCCGCATCGAAACCGTCAACCAGTCCAAGTCGGCGGCGTCTGTGATGCTCGCCGGAACTGCCCCGATCGCCGCGGGTGACCGCGTCGCGACGCGCCTCTAGTCCAGGAGTCATCCATGGCTGCACGCCGCTCTCCCGCAAAGGCTGCCCGCGCTAAGGCGCCGGCACCCAAGAAGCAGAAGCCTGTCAAGGAGGCGAAGGTCGTCAGTCCTGGTCCGCCGGTCGAGTCCGTACTCGCGGTGGTCACGGGTCTGATGCTCCTGGTCGCGTTCTTCCTGGTGGACTACACCAAGGGCCGCGATTACGGCACGGGGGTCTTCTTCAAAGGCTCCTACGAGTCGTCCCGCTA
>JAQBVK010000306.1 GCA_027623585.1 Planctomycetota bacterium | reverse complement strand
CAAGGACGCGCTCGCCCGCGCCGTGACCACCCAACTCCACGGCGATGAGGCCGCGGCTGCTGCATCGGCCGAGTTCGTGCGTCGCTTCCGCGAGGGCGGGATTCCCGAGGAAATCGCCGAGAAGACGCTGCCCGCGGGTGAGCACGCGCTGGCTTGGGTGATCGCTCAGTCCATCGGCGGATCATCCACCGAGGCGCGGCGCCTGATCACCGGCGGCGGGGTCAAGGTCGACAGCGTGGTGGTGTCCGATCCGAACGCGAAGCTCGCGCTCGCCGCGGGCGCAGCGCCGAAGTTGATCCAGGCCGGCAAGCGGCGCTTCGCGCGCGTGCGCGCGGTCTGAGAGGGTCAGCGCGGCGGGAGCGCCGGTTCGGGGAAAGGGAGTAGGGCGGGAAGGCGCTGCTCGATGGCCCCGGGCGCGTCGACGTAGCCGAGGGCGGCCATCGCGGCTTTGTCTGCCGCCGACTTTTTCTCGCTCCGGCGTTGCCCGATCGGAGAATGAGGCATGAGCCCGGATCGCACTTCGCATTCTCGCCAGGCAGCGCGGAACTTCTCGATCGCTTCGACGTAGCGCGCGTCGTCCGTGCTCAAGGGGCGGAACTCGCGGGGATCGGCAACGCGATCGTAGACGAGGTAGTCAAGCCCGGAGCGCGGATCCTTCCACTGCGCGAAGCTCAAGCCGTCTTCGTCCCCGCCACTCGGGATCAGAAAACGGATCACCGAGAACTGTTCATCGCGCCAGGCCTCCCGCACGTTGGGCGGTCCGATGCGATCTCGATTGAAGCCGGCATAGATGCGGTGGAGGGTGGTGCGCCCGTCGCCCTGGCCGGACTCCACCGCGCCGCGCAGGCTGGCGCCCTGTTGCTCGGGCAGGGGCGGCAAGCCGCACCAGTCGAGCAAGGAGGGCGCGAGGTCGATGATGCGCGCGATCGAAGGAACGCGTTGGCCGCTCTGCCCGGCACCGGGAACGCGAATGATCAGCGGGATGTGCAGCAGTTCGGAGTGCAGCGTAGAGCGATGCCCGATCGATCCATGATCGAAGAACTCGTCGCCGTGGTCGGCGGTGACGATCACGATCGTCTCGTCCTTCAATCCCATCGCGGTGATGAAGTCGATCACTTCACCCACGTGACGATCGACCCAGTGAATCTCGCCGTCATAGAGCGCCAAGGTGTGCTGGAGGTCGCGGTCGCCGATGCGGCGTTCAGCCCACGGGGTTTCAGGTTTCGGCCAGGTCAACACCCGCTCGCCGTCGAAGTACCAATTCTCGCCGTGGAACTCGCCCTGGTAGTCGGGGTCGTAACGCTTCGCCAACTCCGGATCACCCCGGTCCGGCAAATAATCGTAGTGAGCGTCAAAATAGTGAAGGAACAGAAAAAACCGCTCATCCTCGTGCTCTCCGAGGAACTTGCTTGCGAAGGCATTGATGCGCGGACTGGTGAGGTCGAAGTGTGAAAGGCGGTCGCGCATCTGATCCACGTCGCGCGGTTGCATCGGCGGCAAGCCTTGGGAACGCCGGCGCTGATCCTCGCGCTTGACCATCTCCGCGAACTCTGACGGACTGGTCATGCCCGAGCGATACTCGTCAAAGCCGCGCTCGAAGCCGTACTTCGGGTCCAGGAATGGGCCGGAATAGGCTCCGCCGGTCGCGTAGCCGTCCTTCTGAAAGGCTTCCGCAAGCGTTGTGTGGAGTGGATCGATCATAAAATCGTCGTGCTCGACGCCGTGCGCGCGATCGTTGAGCGCGGTCATCAGCGCGACGTGCGCCGGCAGCGTCCACGAACTCGTGGTCCAGGCGTCCTCGAAGGTGACGCCCTCCGCCGCCAGACGGTCGAGGTTCGGCGTCACCGGCGACTCGGGCGCGAACTCCGGCTTGTGTCCGTAAGGTCCGATGCGGTCCGCGCGCAGCGAATCGATGCTGATCAGCACCACGTTGTATTTGCCGCTTGGCTGCTTGCCGCAGGCGAAGGATGGCACCGCCAAGGCAAGCGCGAGCAACGCGTACGCGAGTCTCATGCAGACCAGTTTAGGGCGACTCGCTGGCGCGCGGCATCACCGTCCACGGCACGCCGAGCTCGGGACGTTCCGCATCGCCGGTCTTGACGACCAACATGCCGCGCAGAGTCTCCGTGGGCGCTTCCGCCGTCCAACGCAGCGTGAATTCGCGCCGGGCGGTCGGCTCGGAGTCCGCAGCGGCCAAGATCATGCCTTCCGGCAAACCGGTGACCTCGAGATCCTTCACGATGCCGCCGACGGCGCGCTGCAGCAGGGCGACGCGAACCTCATTGCGACCTCGCGCCGGATCGAACAAAGCGCGTCTTGGCAAGGCGACCAGATCGGGGCCGGCGACCCCGCGCACCGAGAAACGCACCTGCGGGGCTCCGGCCAAATCAGTGTTGAGGCGGAAGTGCTCCTGGAAGCCGCCTTCAGGCAGCTCCGGCGGCGCCGTGAGGGTGATTTCGTAGAGGGCGCGCTCGGAGAGCGGCGAGAGCCGCGCGCTGCGCAAGGTCCAGCCCTGGATCTCAGCGTCCACTTCGAGGCCGAACTGGTCGTCGTCGTGGCCTTGCACCAACACTCGGCCATGGGCGCGCTCGCGCACGCCGACTTCGCCGAGATCGACGTCCCACGGCTCGACCGCGAACGGCGTCCAGATGTCGACCGCCCACTCCAACAACAAGGGTTCGACGTCGGCGAAGAGGATCGGGACTGAGCCGATCTTGCGTGAAAGGGGTTCGCGGTAGCGCGCGGTGTCGAGCGCGAACTGCAATTCAGCCTGCTCGCCGGGCGCCAAGAGGACGGAGATCGGCAGGCCGTCGCGCACGTCCACGCGGCGGCCGGAAGCGAGCACCAGATCGGCGTTGGCGCATTGGCAGCCAAGCGGGCCGACGCGCACGATCTCGAGCGGCTTGGATCCGCGATTCTTCAATTTCCAAACGCCATTGCGACGCTCGCCGAAAGGAACCGAGCCGAGGTCGAGCTGCGTGGGCTCC
>JAQBVK010000305.1 GCA_027623585.1 Planctomycetota bacterium | reverse complement strand
ACCACATTTGCATTACAGCACAGCAAACTTTGAGTGCGGGGCAGCGTTTAGCACACTGCAATTCTACACCGCGGCTACGGACGGCGATCGCCCTCCGGCATCTTGAACGGCGCGGGATCGATGAAGCGCTTCAGCACGTTCCGGGTGATCCGTTCGATGTTGTTGTCGAAGTTGTTCCACGAGAGAGAGCCCGACCAGGCGATCGAACCGACCGAGAAGACCGCGCCGCCGCCCGGTGTCTCGAAGAACACGATGTCGGCGCGAATGGGATCCAGTTCCTCCTCGTTCAGCTTCGGCACCAGGTAGGTGAAGCCCGGGACAGCGAAGTCGTAGATATTGGAGTGACCATAGGAGGAGGCCAGCAGCAGCGCGTGGCGCGGCGATCCGAAATTGACGTCGTAGCGGTCGATTTCGTAGCCGGCGGCGCCGCCCATCAGCACGCCGAAGTCGCCGACGACCTCCTCCTTCACGCCTTCGAAGATGAAGGCGGCGCGCCGGTCGTGGCTGGCCTTCGAGCGCCGGTAGCCGGCGCAGGTGTCGAAGCCCTGGGTCACCATGCCGACGCCGCAGATCAGGTTCGGCGGCCGGCCGACGCGGTGCCAGGCGCCGGCTGCCTCGCCGGTGAAGCTCAAGTTGCTCTCGCCCACGACGTCGGAGGCTAGGTACAGCTGGCCGGCGCGGCGCACCTCGACGACGCCGGGCAGCGTCGGGTGATAGGCGGTCTGCCAGTAGAAGCCATTGCCGCCGAGATACATGAAGCGGCCGCCGTCGCGGAGGAATGTCTCGACCGCGTCCAGCATCCTGGTCGTGTAGTACTCGGGATGCGAGCCGGTGAAGATGCAGGCGTAGTCGGAGATCGCGCCGACGCCTTCGTCGTGCAGGTCCTCGTCGGTCACCACCTCGTAGTCGATCTTCGCGTGCTCGAGCCAGGCGATGAAGAACATGTCCTGGCAGAACTTGTAGACACGGCCCGTGGGTCGGTAGTTGGTCACCGGCCGCAGCATCGACGAGTAGAGCGTCATGCTGCCGTCGGAATGCGAGTCGTAGGTCGAGGATCCGAGATCCGGATACTCCTCCATCAGGAAGTCGGTACGGTCGAGCACGGTGACTCGGCCGTGGTAAAACTCATTCCAGCGTCCCTCGACGCGCGAGCGGAAATTGGCGTAGGCGGCGTAGGTGCAGGTCGGCACCAGGAAGGCGCAGCGCGCCTTGGCCTGGCCCTTCTTCGGGCGTACGAAGAACGGCACCCAGTACTCGGAGTCCCCCGTCTCAAGCCGGAGCGCGTAGGTGCCGCTCTTCCAGTTGTCGGGGATCGTCAGCTCGAATGCCGTCGGCCACAGGCAGTCGTAGATGTCGTCGTCGTGGAAATGGATCGCACCGTATTGCTCGGGGATCGCGCGCCAGTCGTGGCGCTCGGCCTTCCAGTTCGAGCCGATCAGGGCGCGGGTCGGCAGATTGACGGTCGTGCCCCAGAGCCCGTTCGGCGATACGTCGCGCACGACCTCGGATGAGATGTCGCGCGAGAAGTCCCAGTCGGCGATCGCGTCGACATGGGCGGGCCCGGTCGGGCCGGCGATCGCCAGGCGCTCCAGATCGGAATATGTGAGCGCGCGGCTGAGCACGCGCGGCCGCTCGATCTTGCCGTTGTAGTGGCGGATCGCCTTCGCACCGTCGGACTGCGCGCCGATCCGGAATGGTCGCTCGGATAGCGAAGGCCGGGGCACGCGGTCGAAGCGCTGCTGCGTCGGGCCTAGTGCGTCGAACTGGAAGAGCTCAACCTCGCGCGCGTAGACGAGTGCGGTGTCGGTCGCCGCGTCGATCGCGGCGGCGACGAAGCTCCAGCGGCGCTGCCGCATCTTCCGCGGCAACGCGTAGCGCTGGGTGCCGACGGCGAGCGCGAGCCGGCCCTCGGCATCGATCACGAGGCCGATGCCGTCGGCGCCGTCGGCGTTGCCCATGATCGCCTGCTCGCCCTTTTCGGGAGTTGTTGGCCAGACAAAGGCGGCGAGCGTGCAGGTGGTCAGACGCGCCAGCTTCGGATGCGCCGGGATCTCGGCGTAGCTGCCGGCCGGGATCTCGTGAAGCTGGCCGCTATGCTCGCCGTTGAACGGGCATGGCATCGCATCGAACCGGAACTCGGGCGCATGCGGCTGGGGGAAGGTCTGCGCACTCAGCAGGCGCACGACAGTCGCCTTGTAGTTCGGCGATCCGTCGACGCTGACCTTGAACTGGATCGGTTCGCCGACGCGCACGCTGCGGCGATCGGCGTATCCCATGACCGAGACCATCATCCGCTCCTTAGGCGATCGCCAGCTTCTGGCCGGTCATCGCTTCCCAGCGCAGCTTGAACACGTGCCACTCCGCTTCTTCGAGCGAGGTGAAAGTCGGGTCGATCAGGATCGGCTTCAGCGGCCGCGTCTCCGACATCTTCGCCAGCGTCCACTCGCTATGCGGCTTCGAGAGCCACAGGAAGTGGCGGCCCTCGATCGGCTTGGTCCGCATCACCGCAAGCAGTTCCTGAAGCGCCGGCGTATGGCCGCCGAAGGGCTTCCTCCGGAACTCCTGGGCGAGATCGATCCATTTTGGATCGACCTTGATGGTCAGATTGCCACTGCGGTCGCGCATGCTGCTGCCACCCCATTTTGATGGAGGGGAAATGTCACGGATAGGAAATTCAAGCGCCCTGACACCCCTGTATAATACATCCTAACCCCGCGGTTGCCAAGTTCCGCTTTCCGCTAACCCCCACCCCACCATTGGCTTGGAGTCAGAGACCACGTTTACTCAATTTAGAAAAGGATAGACCGGCCTAACAAGCAGAAATTGCACAACTTCGATACGCCGGCATTGGCAGTCCACAACTCACACCGCACCCTGCAAGCACCTGAACCACACCCACCCACGCTCCGCCGCATATACCACTTACGCAGCGCAGATTTACTAGCCCACAGTCCGCTCTGGCCGCCGGCGTTGATACACTGCGGCGC
>JAQBVK010000007.1 GCA_027623585.1 Planctomycetota bacterium | reverse complement strand
CTGAGGCTGCCAGTGGCGGAGCGGGTGATCGGCTGGAGGAAACTACCCGCCATGCTGCTGATCCCCCTCCTTCTCTCCGCTGCGGCCGTGCCGCAGACCACCGTCACGATCCCGGCGCACGACAGCAAGTGCATCGCGAGCGTTTCCGCAGCGAACTGGAATGACAACCGGTTTTGAGCCTATTGGAATAATTCATCTCAAGGCTTCGTGGATGGATTCGCCAAGTTCGACCTTTCCAGCATTCCGAACGGCGCCACCATCACTTCGATGACGCTGCGCGCTTATCACGAGCTCGGTTTCGGGAATCCGGTGAGCGACCCCGAGGTGATGGTCTATCGTTCTGCGAACGATTCCTGGTCCCGCGGCGCGACCGATGCATACCCCGGGCTAAACGAAGCTCTGACCGGCATCTACACCGGCTTCCCGGCTGCGGACCTCGTGCCCGTGGACTTCGTGCTCAACGTCGCCGCAGTGAATTGGTCCGCTGACCTCATCGATGACACGCTCACCCTTGTGTTGCGCAACGAAGCCGGCCACGTCAGCCGCTACTCCTACGTCTACTTCTACGGGAGCGACGCGGCACCGGCGCCGCCTGAGCTGATCGTCGAGTACACCAGTGGTCCCTCTCTGACCATCACCAACCTGATTGGCGGGAGTGTGGCATCCTTCACGGTCACCGGCGCGACCCCGAGCGGACTAGTGGGCGTCGCGCTCTCGCGAGCAGGCGGTGGCCCGACCTCGCTGAACACCGTCGGCTGCGGCACGATGCTCGTGCAGATGCGGCCGCCGCTGATCATCGTCGGCGTCGGCGCGGCGGACGGCGCGGGTGCGCGCAGCTTCACGATCAACCTCCCGAGCGGCGCCTCGGGCCGCCAGATCTGGAGCCAAGGTCTCGACTTCAGCTCCTGCACGCTGACCAACGGCGTGACGCAGGTCGTCGGCTAGCTTTCGTTTCCCAACTCCAGCACGTCGCCGCGCTGGGGTTGAAGGACCTTCGCGCCGTGTTGCGCCTCCAGTGCGGAGGCCAGCGCGGCGCGCGGCGCGTCTTCGCCGTGCACCAGCGCCATGCGCGGTGGTTTGCGCCCGATCGCGCCGTACCAGTCGATCAATCCGGTGCGCCCGGCGTGCGCGCTGAAGCCGCCCAGAGTGTGGATGCTTGCGCGCGCCTCGACCTCGCGGCCCATGATGCGCACTTGCTTTTCGCCCTCGATCAGGCGCCGGCCGAGAGTGTGCGCCGCCTGATAGCCGGCGAAGACCAAGTGCGTCTCCTCGCGGCCGATGTGGTGCGCCAGATGGTGCAGGATGCGGCCCGCCTCGCACATTCCGCTCGCGGAAAGGATGATCGAGTTGCGCGCATCGTTGATTGCGATCGAGTCCTGCACGGACTTCGAGAAGCGCAGATCGCGCGCGTTGATGCGTTCGAATTCTTCCTCGCCGCCGCGGCGGCAGCAGGAGCGCAGATCCCGGTACTCCTTGGTGACGTCGATCGCCATCGGACTGTCGAGGTACACCGGGCGCGGCTTGGCGCGGCCTTCGCGCTCGAGCTTGCCGATCGCCCAGATCAACATCTGTGCGCGGCCGACGGCGAAGACCGGCACGATCACGTTGCCGCCGGCGCGATCGGCGCTTTCGAGCACCTCGGCAAGCTCGTCGAGCGTTTCGGAAAGCGGGCGGTGATCGCGATTGCCGTAGGTGGACTCGAGCAGCAGGAAGTCGGCCTCTGCGGGCGATTCCGGGTCCGGCAACAGTGGGTCGTTCATGGGACCGACGTCGCCAGAGAACACCAGCCGGAACGGCTTGTCGCCGTCAGTGAGCTCCATCTCGATGCTCGCCGCGCCGAGGATGTGCCCGGCGCGGAGATAGCGCGCGCGCACGCCGTCCACGACGTGAAACCATTCATCGAATGGATGGGGGCGGAACGCGGACAACGCGCGCTCGGCGTCCTTTTCCTTGTAGAGCGGCTCGACCGGCGAGTCGCCGCGGCGCTTGCGGTACTTGCTGCGCCGTTCGGCGTCGTACTCCTGGATGTGCGCCGAATCCGGCAGCATGATCTTGCAGAGCCCGAGCGTGCCTTCGGTGGCGTGAATCGCGCCCGGATAACCGTCGCCGACGAGGCGCGGCAGCATGCCGGTGTGGTCGATGTGCGCGTGGGTCAGGACCACCGCATGCACGTCGCGCGCCTTGAACGGGAACCCGGCGAAGTTGCGCACGCGCGCGTCCTTGTTGCCCTGGAACATGCCGCAGTCCACGAGCACGGTTCCGCGTTCCACCTCGAGCAGATAGCAGGAGCCCGTGACCTCGCCCGCCGCGCCGTGGAAGGTGAGCCTTGCTTTCACGCGCTCATCTTGCCAGATCTACGAGCGTGAGGCGAAGCGA
Organism: Planctomycetota bacterium; assembly: GCA_027623585.1. GTDB lineage: Bacteria > Planctomycetota > UBA1135 > UBA1135 > UBA1135 > JAQBVK01. The sequence continues at coordinate 16,889 of JAQBVK010000007.1, read as the reverse complement.
GACGATGAAGGGCGGCTCGCCTTCGATCCAGTGGCCGTAGGTGCTGGTGACGAAAGTCCCGTCAGGAAGGAGTTCGAGGCCGGGGTAGGCGCAGTCCCACTGATGATGGTTGTCCATCAGGCGAATGCGCAGTTGGCCGGGCGTGCCGTTGATGAGATCCTCCCAAGTGCCGAGCCATGCGCACCAATCACCCGCGGTGGGGGAGCCGGGCGCGGTGTCGCGAAAGGTGACGAATAGGCGGCCGTCAGGCGCGTACTTGGCGACATGGCGGTCACCGGTGAGGGCGAGGCTGGTTTCGCGCGGCTCCGACCAGGTGGCGCCCTCGTCGGCGCTTAAAATGATGAAGGAATGGGATTGGCGCGAATTCTCGCGCAACAGCAGCGCGATGGTCTTGCCGTCGGGTGAACGAACGTAACCCGGCTCGCACAAATGCGCCTTCGCGTGGGAGGCGATCGCGCGGGGTGGACTCCATGACCGGCCGCCGTCGGTCGAGCGCGTTTGGTAGACGTGGAACTTGGCGCCGTCGTCGGGACGGTAGGAAGAATTACCGATGAAGCGCCCGTCGTCGTGGCACCAGGCCAACAAGGCGCCGTCGGTAGTGGGTGCTACGCTCGCCATCGCGACGATCCCGCCCCAGTCACCGATCGGCGCGAGCGGCGACCACGTGCGGCCGTCGTCTTCGCTCCGCGCCATGCGGATCGGGTTCAAGCCGCTGAACAGGATCAAGCGCTCGCCGCCCTCGGGTTTCGGCACGCGATGAATGGTGGGGGTTTCCTGCGAAGTGGCCCAGTTCTCAGGTACAGGCAGGCGCTCGCTCCACGTTCGCCCGCCGTCTTCACTTCGCTTCAGCACGATCGCACCCTTGCCGTGTCCCTTGGGGTAGACGCAGAGCATGGTCTTTCCGTCAGCGAGCAGCGTGGTGGTGGGATGGCCGAGGTATTGCCCCGGTTCGCGATCCACGATCACCTGGAGCTCCGTGCGCGAGGCGAGATCGAGATAGGGAACGCCAGCGAACGGCGTGGCAGGCTCTTGGATCAGGAATGAAAGCGCGACCAGGGCCAGCATGGCTTCAGGCTACGATGGCGGCCGATGATCAGGCACTCCGCCCGCGTCCCCCTCGCGGCCTGCGCGATTCTGTTCTGTTGCTCGAAGTCCGAGCCGATCGCGGCGCCGGAGGTCAGCACCACCGGACAGCCAAACGCGCAGGCAGAAGTCGCGTCGCCTACCACGCTCAAACCGCCCGTGCAGCAGCGTTACACGCCGCCGACGTGGGAATACTCTCCCAAGATCGCGGAGGCGTCGGACGAAGCGCAGAACTCCCGCGCGAACTTCCGCGTGCCGCAGGGCATGGAATTCTCGCTGTGGGCGGCCGAACCGGATCTTGCAAATCCAGTCGCCTTCGACGTGGCGGCCGATGGCCGCGTGTACGTCGCGGAAACCTTTCGTCAGGAAACCGAAGGCGTGCCCGACAACCGCAGCTTCCCCGAGTTTCTAGAGAAGGATCTGCGCACCGTGACGGTCGAAGAGCGCGGTGAGAACTACTTGTCGAGTCACCCCGAATTTCTCGAGGAATGGACCGATCAGGAAGAACGCATTCGCGTGTTGTGGGACGAAGACGGCGACGGCAAGGCCGACGTCAGCAAGGTGTTCGCGCGCGGCTTCAACGATCTGCTCGACGGCACCGGCGCCGGCGTGCTCGCGGTGGGACCGGACGTCTACTTCACCTGCATTCCGAAGTTGTGGAAGTTGACCGACGCCGATCATGACGGCGTTGCGGAAGACGGTCTTGCGTTGCACCATGGTTACGGTCCGCGTGTCGCCTTCCGCGGCCATGATCTCCACGGTCTGGTGATTGGTCCGGACGGTCGGCTCTACTTCTCGGTGGGCGATCGTGGCTATCACCTGATCACGCCCGAAGGCGCGCTGATCAGCGAGCCGGGGCGGGGCGCCGTTTTCCGCTGCTAACTCGACGGCACGTATCTCGAGGTCTTCGCGCACGGTCTGCGCAATCCGCAGGAACTCGCCTTCGACGACTACGGCAATCTCTTCACGGTGGACAACAACTGCGATGCAGGCGACCGCGCGCGGCTGATCTATCTGGTCGAGGGGGGCGACAGCGGCTGGCGCATGAACTTCCAGTACCTCGGCGACCGCGGGCCGTGGATGCCGGAGGCGTGGTGGAAGCCGCGCGATCAGGTCGAAGACCAAGCCGCTTTCCTGAACCCGCCGCTCGCTAACGTCACCAGCGGGCCGAGCGGATTCGTTCACTATCCAGGCGTCGGCCTGCCGGAGAAGTACGACGATTCCTTCTTCATCTGCGACTTCACCGGCGGCAGCGGCTCGTCGGGGATCCGGCGCCTGAAGTTGGAGCCGGACGGCGCAGGCTTCAAATTGGCTTCGCAGGAAGAGTTCCTGTGGGGGATGCTGGTGACCGACGTCGCCTTCGGTCCCGATGGTTCCTTCTGGGCGCTGGACTGGGTCTACGGCTGGACCGGCGAGGCCAAGGGCCGCATCTGGAAGGGCAGTTTCGAAGAGGCGCGCTCCGACTTGGCGCGCGAGACCGCGGCGCTGCTGTCCGCAGACCTCTCGTCTCGCTCGGATCATGAACTGCTCGCACTCTTCGCGCATCCGGACCGGCGCGTGCGCCAGATGGCGCAGCGCCACCTGACCGAACGCGGCACCATCGAGCTTCTCACGCGCCTCGCGCTCGGCACCGGCGAGCCGAAGAAGATGGTGGACGAAGTCATCGGCGCGAACTGGCTGCCCTACGCGAAGGCGCAGCTCGCGCGCATCCACGCAATCTGGGCGCTGACGCGGCTCGGCCAAGTCGCCGCGCTCGCACCTCTGCTCTCCGACGCCGATCCCGAGTTCCGCGCCCAAGCCGCGCGCGCTTTCGGCGAGGCGGGGGATGCGTCGCAGGTCGTCTTGCTGTCGCGCCTGTGCGGCGACCTCAGCCCGCGCGTTCGCGCTTTGGCCGTTACTTCACTTGGAAAGATTGCCACCGCTCAAGAAGCTCCTGTCGTCACGGGAATGGTGGCAGACGCCTCGCCCTCGGATCCGTGGCAGCGCCAGGCAGGCGCCCTCGCCATGTCCCGATTGCTCAGCGTTGCCGAACTCGCGCACTTCGCCACCGACGATGTCGGAGCAGTGCGCATGGCCGCGCTGCTTGCCCTGCGTCAATTACGCAGTGAGGGAACGCGGGTGTTCCTCGAGGACGCTGAGCTTCAAGTCGGCGTCGAAGCTGCGCGCGCGATCTGGGACTGCCGGATCGAAGGCGCGTACCGTGCGCTCGCGGATCAAGCGGCGCGCACTCATGAGTTGCCGCAGCCTTACGCCAGGCGTGCGCTGGCGGCGGCGAACCATCTCGGCCGCGCCGAGGACGCGGCGGCGATCTACGCCTACCTGATGCGCGCAGATGTCGACCCGAAGTTGAAGGAGGACTGCGTCGAGTACGTGCGTGAGTGGACGGCGCCGAAGGAGTTCGATCGCATCCTCAACGAATCCTTCACGCATCCGGACGGGCGTGCGCGCGACTGGTTCGCGGGTAAGGAACTCGGCTTCCTCACGCGCCAGGAACTCGACACCGTGGCGCGCGGCGAGAAGGTCTTCCGCGAGAACATGAAGGCCACCTGCATGAAGTGCCACTCGGTGGGGGGCAGCGCGGTGACCGCGGCTTCGAACGAAGCCGGCCCCGACCTCTCGAACGTCGGCCTACGGCTGACGACGGAGCAACTGCGCAAGTCCATTTTGGATCCGACCGACACCATCGCCGCCGGCTTCGAGAAGTTCGACGCGGCGGGCGCATTGGTGAAGGAATCCGCGATGACGGTGGGCCTCGGCGCCGCTCTGTCCAAGGAAGAGCTCGACGACCTCGTCGCCTTTCTCGCGCAGCAGCAGAAGGTGCGCAAGATCCTGATCCACGTGGAGTCCGCCGGCTTCGAGCATTCGGTCGCCAAGGTTGGCGACGACGGCCTCTCCATGGTCGAGCGGCAGTGGCAAGCCTGGGACGCCGCCGACCCGCGCTTCGAAGTGATCGTGGATCGAAGCAATGGCTGGGCCTCGGAGAAGGAACTCGAGAAGCTTGACGCCGTCTTCTTCTACACCACCGGAGAACTCGATCTGGACGATGCGCAGCGTCGCGCCTTGATGGACTGGATCCGCGCCGGCGGCGGCTTCAGCGGCAGTCACTGCGCCACCGACACCTTCTATCAGTGGGAAGACTACGGCCGCATGATCGGCGGCTACTTCGACGGCCACCCCTGGCACGAGAAAGTCGGCGTACGCGTCGAAAATCCTTCCCATGTTTCGACGCGGCATCTCAACCAGCCCGTGTTCATCGTGTTGGACGAGATTTATCAGCAGAAGGATCCGTGGAGCCGAGACACTTGCGCCGTGCTGCTCTCGCTCGACCTCGACTCCACCAACATGCAGAAGCAGGGCATCAACCGCGCCGACCGCGACTTCGGCATCGCTTGGACCCGCCGCGAAGGCGAAGGCCGCGTCTTCTACACCGCCCTCGGCCACCGCGAAGACGTCTGGGAATCCCCCTGGTTCCGCGACCACCTCGTCGAAGGCACCCTCTGGGTGGCGGAGTAATACGGAGTCAGGCTCCGGTGGTGTTTTTCCGCCGCGGGAGTGCTGCACTTGGGCAGGAGTCCTTCATATACTCGAAATCGCCGAGCCGCCCATGAAAAAGCCCAGCCCCAGCCGACGTGACTTCCTGAAGACCTCCGGTGCCGCCGCGGCGGCTTCGGCGCTGCCGCTCGGCGTGGCGCAGGGAGCGTGGTCCGCGGGATCGGATCAGTTGAAGATTGGCCTCGTCGGCTGCGGTGGACGCGGCTCGGGTGCCTTGATCCAGGCGTTGAACGCGGACCCGGGCACCGTGCTGTGGGCGCTCGGCGACGCCTTCGAAGATCAGTGCGACACGCTCGCGAGCCGGCTGACCGGCGAAGAGTCTCCGGTCGACGCCTCGCGCATCCAGCTTCCCGCCGAGCGCCGCTTCAGCGGCTTCGATTGCCATGAACGCGTGACCGAAGCGGTCGACGTCGTCCTGTTCGCCTCGCCGCCCTGCTTCCGCCCGATGCAGATCGACTACGCGGTGCGCGCCGGCAAGCACGTCTTCGCCGAGAAGCCCGCCGCTACCGACGCCTACGGCATCCGCCGCGTGCTCGCCGCTGCGCAGCTCGCCAAGCAGAACAACACCGCCTTCGCACACGGCTTCTGCTGGCGCGCGCATCAGCCTTGGCGCGAGACCATGGCGCAGATCCACGGCGGACGCATCGGCAAGATACGTTCCTCTTACGTGACCTACTTGGCCGGTCCGCTTTGGCACCGCGGCAGCAATCCCGAGTGGAGCCGCATGGAGTACCAACTCCGCAACTGGCTCTACTTCACGCCGCTCTCCGGCGACCACCTCGTCGAACAGGCGATCCACAGCGTGGACAAGATGATGTGGGCGATGCAGGACGAGTTGCCGCTGCACGTCACCGCCACCGGTGGACGCCAGGTCCGCACCGAAGAGAAATTCGGAAACATCTACGACCACTTCAGCGCGATCTACGAGTGGGCCGACGGCGCCACCGGCGTGGTGCAGTGCCGCCAGATCGGCGGCTGCCTCGGCGAGAACAAGGACACCTTCGTCGGCTCCACCGGCGTGCTCAAGGCCGACGGCTGGGGGCCGGACATGCGCGCGCTGGGCGATTTCCCGTGGAAATGGGAAGGAAAGAACAACGACATGTACCAGACCGAGCACGACGAGCTGTTCGCGAGCATCCGCGCTGGCAAGCCAATCCAGCAAGGCGTGCAGATGGCGAACAGCACCCTCGCCGGCATCATGGCCCGCATGAGCGCCTACACCGGCGAGCGCGTGACCTGGGACATGGCGCTCAACTCCGAGGAGCGGCTGCTTCCCGCCGACAAGGATTGGGCGTGGGGCCCCGGTCTCGACTGCGAGATCGCGATGCCCGGCAAGACGAAGTTCGTCTAGCGCAAAGGCTTGCGCCACCAGGGCACGGCACCCGGACCGAACTTGGCGTCGGCGTCGGCGGTGAGTTCGGTCGGAATGGAATCGCCGCCATAGCCGATTGCTGCCAGATTGGCGGCCTCTTGCGAAGTCACGCCGACTTCCCATTCACTTACCAGATCGTGTTGGATCAGGAGCTCGCTGCGGTTGAGGTCACGCTCCATGCGTTCCAGCAAGTCCAGATACTCCCCAGCGACGTTGCGCTGTTCGCCGCGATCTTTCTCGAGGTCGAACAGCCAGTAGCGGCCGGCGATCATTTCGGTGTAGGGATCCGTGATGATCAGTTTGCTGGCCGGCTCGCGCCACATGCGCAGCGGACCGGGCGGTCCGGAGACCGGACTGAAGGCGATGTCGGTCTCGGAGAACGCGGGGCGATCAAGGGACGCTCCTCCGCGCAACTGCGCGAGCAGCGAGGCGCCGTGCAGCGGCGGCGCGCTCGCCGACCACTCGAGTTCGCAGGCTTCGAGCAGCGTCGGCAGCACGTCGATGGTGCGGATCTGCTCGTTCCGTAAGCCCTTCATCAATCCCAGCCGCTCGCCGAGTTCCGGGCTCCACGCGAACTGCAAGGGAATGCGCACCAACTCGTCGTACAGCGTGTGGCCGTGTCCGAGGTCGCCGTGGTCCAAGAACTCTTCACCGTGATCCGAGAGCACGACGATGATCAGATCGTCGCGCTTCTCGAGCAGTTCTTCGAGAAAGTCGCCGGCCTGATCGTCGAGCCAGCGAATCTCTTCGGCGTAGGACAAGCGCATCAACTCGACGTCCTCTCGCGAGAAGCCACCGCTCAGTTGCCGATCGTGCAGACCCATTCCATTGCGGAAGTCGTCCTGCGCTTGGCCATCAAGGCGTTTTGACGAACCGGTCTTGTTGAACAGGCCGCGAATCTGTTGCTCGCCGGCTCGCGTTTTCGACGTTTCGCGCGGCACGTACGGATAGTGCGCGTCGTTGAGGTGGAGATAGAGCAGGAACGGGTCGTCGTTCGTTTCGTGCGGCTCGAGCCATTTGCGCGCGCGCGCGATCAAAGTGTCCGCATCTTCGCTGGTGCCTTGGTGAAACTCCGTGAATCCTTGGTCGAAGTTGAAGGTGTAGGCGATGTTCGGGTTGTTGGAGATGCCGTAGGTCTTGTATCCAGCCGAAGAGTAAGCGTCGGAAGCGGTGCGCCGATCCGGCGCGAGCTGCACCCTCTGCCCCGTCGCGAGGTGCGCGCCGGGAACCCGGCTCGTCAAGAGCGAGGCCACCGAAGGTTTGGTCCAAGAGGACTGCGAAATGGCCTGCGTGAACGCGGCGCCGTCGCGCGCGAGCGCGTCGAGACGCGGCGTGGTCGGCAGCTCACTGCCGCCCCAGCCGACGTGGTCGAGGCGCACGGTGTCGAGCAGCACGATCACGATGCTCGGTTTGCCGACGGCATCGGGCGTCTTCATCGGCGCGATCACGTGCGGCATCAGCGCCAGCAGCAGCGCGGCAAGCGCGGGGATCGGCTTCGAGAACCAGCCCACGATGCGGCCGCCTGCGCGCAGGAGGGGGTTGCGGCTATCCTTCGTGACAGCGGCCGCGATCAACACCACGATCGCGAGCGCGAACGCGTAGAAGAGCCGGCGCGCTCCCGGATCCCCAGCCCACTTGAGCCAGAACAGCACCCCGTCGCCCGACGCCGACCATCGGGATGCGGAGGACTCGGACCAGGCCGCAACCAACCCGGGCAGGGCCGACGCCAGCGCCACGGCGAAAATCAGGAAACAGAACCTTCCCATTGATCTGGAGGAGTATATCCCGGTCTTTCAGTGGCCGAAGGACACCTCGCGCTTCCTGTTCGTGCGCGCAGGCCGTGACGACGCCGAGCTGCTCAATGTTCTCTACAACCGAGTGTTCGCGCAGACTCGCCCGCTTTCCCATTTCCTGTGGAAGTATTGGGAAGCGCCTGCGGGTCCGCCGTACGGCGTGATCGCGAAGGCGCGGGAAGACGGACGCGCGCTGGCGGCGGCGTTCGGTCAGCGCCGTGCTGCATGGATCCGCGGCCGGCTGGTGCCCGCGAACTTGATGTGTGAAATCTCTTCCGACCCCAGCGCGCGCGGGGGGGGGGTGGCGTTCAAGGGAGTGATGCACGCCATCGGCATCGGCCTCAACGACGAAGCGGGAACCTTGTGGTCCTACGGCGGTCAATCGAGCGACGAGGCGATCGCGGTGGGCAGTCGCTGGCTCGGCTTCCGCGAGGCCTTCACTCTGCGGATCTGGGAGATGCGCCTCTCGTTCGCGCCGGCGCTGCGCTCGCGCCTCGGAGCGGTGGGCGCCGCGCTCGCGAAACTGCTCGATCCGGCGTTCCGCGCGCTGTGGAAGAACCCGCCAGGAGACCTGCGCTGCGAGGAAGTGCGCGAATTCGGCTCCGAGTTTGACACTTTATGGGAAAGATTCCGCGATCGCTACCGGCTCTGCTTCGCGCGGGACGCCGCGACCTTGCGCTGGCGCTGGCTCGAGAATCCCGTGCCAGGCCACCGCATCCTGCTCGCTCGCGGTTCTGGCGGAGAACCCGCGGGCTGGATTGTCTGGCGCGAATGGCAGCCAGCGGAGCACAAGGTCGCGACCGTGCTCGATCTGTGGACCGGTGGCGAACCGAAGGTCATCGCCGCCTTGGTGAACGCCGCGCGGCGAACCGCCGCCGCGAGCGGATGCCAATTTTTGCGCTTTGGCGTGAAGGAGGGATCCGCTGAGATGCGCGCTCTGGAGAAGCTCGGCCACGGCCGCGTCTCGCCGCATGATCGGCCGGACCGCGTGATCGTCACGCCGATGCCCGGCTCGCTGCACGACGAAACCGAGGAAGACTTCGAAGTCTGGCGCACCGTGGTGCGAGGCGAGAACTGGTATTACACCCAGGGCGACAGTGACTTCTACGACTGATCGGCGGAGATCAGAAGTCGCGCTTCTCGAACTGCAGCCACGCGGCGCCGTAGAAGACCAGGCAGGCGCCCGCCATCGCCATCGCGTTGCGCCAGGGGAAGGTGCCGTCGGCGATGGGCATGAGCGGATCGAGATCGATCAGGTTGTAGAGCGACCAGTCCCATAGCACTTTGATCAGGTAGAACGCGAACTGCAGCAGCATGAAACCGAGCACCACGATCGCCGCCTTCATTTGGTGCGAGAAGCGCGCCGAGAGCGCGGCGGTCAGCGTGTACACGCAGAGCACGAACAGGCTGGCATAGGCTGTGGCCTGCAGCGCGGGAAGCCAGCCAACGGCTTCGTTCACGCGCGGCGCGAGAACGACGCCGAGCGCCGTGGTCGCGAACAAGGGCACGATCAGCAGCAGCGCGCCGGCAGACCAGCGCGCGAACAGCACGCGCCCGCGGGAGATCGGCCGCGAGAGCAACAACTCTGCGGTGCGGTTGTCGACGTCGCGCGCGACAAGGCCGGTGCCCATCAAGCCGGCGGCCGCGACGGCGAAGACGCCCGCGCCTTTCCAGAACTGCTGCACGCTGAAGTAGGCCCAGAATCCGTACTCATCCCAGGCCCGCACGAATTGTTGCAGCGGCTCCAGGGGGATGAACTTGATCAGGTCGGGGAAGTTGTCGCGCAGATCCGGCCAGTAGGTGACTGCGAAGCCAACGTTGATCACCAGCAACACCGCGTAGCCGATGGCGAGGTGCGCCTGTTCGCGAAGCCAGTGGCGGAAGATCATGCGGGCTGCACCTCCTCGGGGCCGTAGAGCGCTGCGAACACTTCTTCGAGCCCGCCGCTCGCGTCGCGCAGGCCCGCGACCGGTAGCAGCGCGAGCGCGGCGAGTACTACCGGCAGATCGCCCAGGTGCGTGAGGCGCCAGCGATCACTGTGCTCGTCGTCGCCGCGCTGCGCCGACTCCCAACGCCAGCCCTTGCCGCGCGGCAAGGCCGCCGCGGCGAGCGGAGTGCGGAAGCGCACCCACAGCACGCTGCCGGCGCGCTCCAACATCTCGGTGACCGGGCCGCACTCCATCAACCGGCCGGCGCGCAAGAAAGCGACGCGGTCGCATATGCGCTCGACGCTGGCGAGGTCATGCGAAGAGAAGAACACGGTGCGGCCGCGCGCCGCTTCCTCGCGCAGCAGTCGTTCGACCTGCCGCCGCGCTTCCGGGTCGAGACCTTCCATCGGCTCATCGAGCATCAAGAGCGGCGCGCCGCTGGCGATGGCCGCCGCGAGCAACACCTTCCGTTTCATGCCGTGCGAGAGCGCGCGCACGCGCTGATTCCTCGGCAGGCCGAAGCCGTCGATCAGCGAGAGGCCTTGGGCGAGATCGGCATCGGCGTGGAAACCGATCAGGAAACGCAGCATGGCGTTGACCGACATGCCGTCGTACATCGCGGTCTCGCCCGGCGCGTATCCGATCATGCGCCGCGCTGCGAGCGCATCGCTGCGCGCATCGGTGCCGCTCACGCGGATCGAGCCGGCGTCCGTCCGCGCCACGCCCACGACGCACTTGAGAAAGGTGGTCTTGCCGGCACCGTTCGGTCCGACGAATCCGAAGATTTCACCGGGGCGCACTTCCAGCGACACGCCGCGCAGCACTTCGCGCGCGCCGTAGCGCTTGACGACATCTTGCGCAATCAGCACGCCACGGATTCTAGGAGTTCGCGGCTTGCTCTTGGGTCGTCTCTTGCGTCACCTTGTGAGAGGACTCGATCACCAGTTCGTCGTCGCGCGCGTCCACGCGCACCGTCGGGTTGCCCTCGAGCTTGCCGGCCAGCAGCAGTTCGGACAAGGGATTGAGCAAGCGCTTTTCGATCACGCGTCGCAGCGGGCGCGCGCCGAATTCCTCGTCGTAGCCGTGTTCGCCGAGCCAGACGCGAGCCGCCTCACTCACCACCAGCCCGATCTGCTGGTTCTCGAGCAGCCGCTTCTCGACCAGTTGGAGTTGCAGATCCACGATCCGCTTGAGCGTCTCCGGCGCGAGGTGCCCGAAGGTCACGATTTCGTCGATCCGGTTGATGAACTCGGGCCGGAAATGCCCCTTCAGTTCCGCGAAACTGCGCAAGTTGGAAGTCATCACGATCAAGGTGTTCGTGAAGTCCACGGTGCGGCCTTTGCTGTCGGTCAAACGTCCGTCTTCGAGCACCTGCAGCAGGGCGAGAAACACGTCGGGGTGAGCCTTTTCGATCTCGTCGAAGAGCACCACGCTGTAGGGATGCCGCCGCACCGCTTCGGTGAGTTGACCACCCTCGTCGTGGCCGATGTAGCCCGGAGGCGCGCCGATCATGCGGCTCACCGTGTGTTTCTCCTGGTACTCGCTCATGTCGAGCCGCACCATGGCCTGCACGTCGCCGAACATCTCGCGCGCGATCGCCTTGCACAACTCGGTTTTGCCGACGCCGGTCGGACCGAGGAACACGAAGGATCCGAGCGGACGGTTGGCATCCTGCAGTCCGGCGCGCGCGCGGCGCACGGTTTGCGCCACCGCGCTCACCGCTTCGTCCTGGCCGACGACGTGCTTGCGCAGCAGATCCTCGAGGTTGAGCAGCCGCAGCCGCTCGGTCTCGACCAGCCGGTCGACTGGAATGCCGGTCCAGGCGGCCACCACTTCGGCGATCTCTTCCGGGCCGATTTCTTCACGCAGAATTGCTCCTTCTTTCTGAAGCGCGCGCAGACGCTCCTCGGCGGCGGCGATCTTCTTCGCAAGCTCCGGCGCTTCGCCGTAACGGATGCGCGCCACGTCCTCGAATCGTCCCTCACGCTCGAAACGCTCGGCTTGGACCTGCAGCGTTTCGGTCTTCTCCTTGGCCTCCTTGATCTCGTCGAGGACGGCCTTCTCGTTCTGCCAACGCGCGCGCAGCGCGTCGGCGGATTCCTTGGCCTCTTGCAGATCGCGCTCCAACGCCGCGAGTTTGGGCGCGTTGTCCTTCAGGCCTTCGGATTCGAGCCCGGCCTGCTCGATCTGAATTTGACGCATGCGCCGTTCCAACGCGTCGAGTTCCGCCGGCATCGAGTCGAGTTCGAGCCGCAGCCGGCTCATCGCCTCGTCCATAGCGTCGATTGCCTTGTCGGGCAACTGACGGTCTCGGATGTAGCGCGAAGTCAACTGGGCCGCAGACACCAGCGCGGCGTCGGTGATTTTCACGCCGTGGTGCGTCTCGTACTTCGGTTGCAGTCCGCGCAAAATCGCGATCGTGTTCGGAACGTCGGGCTCCTCTACGCGCACCGGTTGGAAGCGCCGCTCGAGTGCCGCGTCCTTCTCGATGTGCTTGCGGTACTCCGCCCAAGTGGTTGCTCCGACGCAACGCAACTCGCCGCGCGCGAGCGCCGGCTTGAGCAGGTTCGCCGCATCCACCGCGCCTTCCGCGGCGCCCGCGCCGACCATGCTGTGCAGCTCGTCGATGAACAGAATGATTTCGCCGGCGGCTTGCGTGACTTCATTCAGCACGGCTTTCAAGCGCTCCTCGAATTCACCGCGGTATTTCGCGCCGGCCAACAGCGCGCCGAGGTCGAGCGACAGCAGGCGCTTCTTCTGCAAGCCCTGCGGCACGTCGCCGGCCACGATGCGCTGCGCGAGCCCTTCCACCACCGCGGTCTTGCCGACGCCCGGCTCACCCACCAGCACCGGATTGTTTTTGGTGCGTCGCGAAAGGATCTGCATGACGCGGCGCACTTCCTCGTCCCGGCCGATCACCGGATCGAGCTTGCCTTCCCGCGCCCGCGCCGTGAGGTCGGTCGCGAACTTCTTCAGAGCGTCGTCCTTGGACTCGGGCTCGTCGTCGGTGACGCGCCGAGAGCCGCGCACCGCGCGCAGCGCTTCGCGGAGCGCCTCCGAGTTGGCGCCGCTGGCGCGCAGACTCTTGCCCGGCTCCGCCTCGGCGGTGCAGAGCGCCAGTAGCAGGTGCTCGGTGGACAGGTAGTCGTCCCCTTCGGTCTTGCGGAGCGTGTCCGCCGCCTCGAAAAGGCGCAATAAGCCCTGGCTGGGCCGGACCTCGCCACCCTGCACCCGCGGCAACTTGCCGAGGGCGTCTTCGGCTTTGCGAAACGCCAGGGCCGGGGCGACGCCCGCCTTCGTGAGCAGGGCAGGAACAAGCCCATCTGCTTGTGAAAGCAGGGCAATCAGCAGGTGCGCAGGTTCAATTTCGCGCTGCTGGCGCTCCTGGGCCACCTTCTGGGCGGCAATCCAGGCTTCACGCGTCATGCGGGTCCAGGTGTCAGGTTGGAGGCTCATTCCTCCCGGATATCGCAATCAGCGTGCCGCGCGTGAATGGGTAAACATGCCAATACGGCAGGCATGTCCTCCACTGCTTTCTCCTGCGTTCCTCTATCCCCCTCCGTACGCGTGGGGGCTGACCGATAGAATGTCTCGCCCGAAATGGTGCAAACCCCAATGAAACGATTCCTCGCCCTTCCGGCCGGACTGCTCCTGGCCCTGCCTGCCCTCGCTCAAGATCCGGCCCCGGCCGCGGAGAGCGCCCCCAAGGTAGATCCGATCATCCAGAAGATGATCGAGAACCTGCCGAAACTCGTGGAGATGAAGTGGGAAGCTGCCCATTCGCTCGACCTCGACGCCGGCGATGGCGCGGTCAAGGGCACGATCAACCTTGCCTTCCAAGACAAGAAGCACTTCAAGTGCAGCTTGGACTTGGTCGTCACCGAGAAGGTCGCCGAAGGCGAGACCGGTGAGTCGCAAGACATCAAGGCGACCCTCGTCGCCGACGGTAGCTGGCTCTGGATCAGCTCCCCGATGCTGCTGCAGACCGGCATGCTGCCCGAGAACGTGAAGATCGAACTCGCGGTCTTCGACGAACTGCTCGCGATGGCGACGCCTGAAGGCGTCACCAGCATGATCTCTGGCGCCACCCAGGGCATGTCCTTCAAGGAAGAAGGTTCGACCGACGCGCTCAAGAGCTTCGTGTTCAGCGGCGAGGGTTGGAAAGGCGGCATGAAAATGGACGCCGCGACCTGGTTCCCGATGGGCGTCGACGTGTCCAATGAGGAAGGAATGAAGATGGTGGTCAACACCACCTCCTTCAACAAGAAGGAAAGCTTCGCGGAAGGAACTTTCGCGCTGAACGGTGTCGACGTCAGCACCGTCATGGACCTGACCGCTATGCTGCGCATGCAGCTCGGCGCCATGAACGGCGGCGCCGGCGGCGACGAGGACCTCGAGTTCTAGCCCATGGCGGCGCGGCATCCGCCGCGTCCTCGGCCTGGAGCGGGCCTCCTCGCGGTCGCCCGCTCCTTTGCTGAGAGCCCACACCGATGAATACCCGCCCCATTTCCTGGAAGCCGATCGCGCTGTGCGCGCTCGCCTTCGGGGCGTGTCAGGCGACCCCGAAGACCAAACCCGCCGCGGTGCGCGACGCCGACTCATCGGCGACGACGCAACAGGATCCCGCAGGCTCGGCCGCCGAGGCCTTTCACGCCTGGGCCTACTCCTTACCGGTCGGGACCGCCGTCCCTCCGATGACCGGCACGATGTCCTTCCACATGAAGGGCGACTTGGCGAAAATGGGCGGCAACGAATGGGACTCGCTCGAGCTTCCGATCGGCGCGGAACCCACTTTCGAGATGAAGTTCCGTGGCGCACTCGAGATCGAGAGCTGGACTCGCTTGCGCGCGCAGATGGACATGGTCATGGACATCGGACCGCTTCGGGCGCAGAATCCGAACCCAGTCGAGGTAGGGCTGCTGCTGATCGCCGACGGTGAGACGATCTGGATCGAGCCGGATTGGTCGAAGGCTTGGTTCCTAGATCAACTCGAGGGTCAGGCGACCGGCTTCGAGCGCCTGGTCTTCACGATCGGCACCGGAACGGTGAGGGGAATCTTGGAGGTCGCGGCCGGCGCGATCCCCGGCGAAGCCGCCGAGTGGTACCGCAAGAGCCTTGAGTGCGCATCGAATCCGGCTCGCCTCGCGCGGCTGCTCTCGGACCACGTGACGGTCGACACTTTCGCGCGGCGCGGGCAACGCATCGTGACCGACCTGACGATGGACATGAGCGAGTGGTTTCCGCAGGAGATGTCTATGCCCGGATTCATGGGGCCGCTGAGCTATCGGTGCGAATTCGATGCGAGCTCCGGAGTGGTGCTTTATACCGCGTACACGATGGACTTCCCGGTCGAAGGGATGACGATGGAGTTTCTGCAGGAAATGCAACTCGTCACCAAGCCCTTCGCGGAGGGTCGTTTCGTCTACGAGCTGCCGAAAGGGCGCCAAGTTTTCCCGGTGGACCTCTTCGTCCACCCGCTGCTGCAGGGCATCCGGATGGAATCGGGTCAAACGCCGCCGGACCAGACGGTAGACGACCTTCCTTTCTAGAGGATGCGCGCTTTTCTCTGGGTCAGCGGCGCGCTCGGTGGAGCGGTCGCTCTGGCCTTTGCGCTTGCGCTGCTCCGCGAAGCCCAGTCAGCGCGCGCCGCTCTGCCGCCCGCGCTCCTCGCGGGTGAGGCGCTGACCGAGACCGCTGCCGTCGATGCCTTTCGTGCTTGGGCCGAAGCTTTGCCGCCGGCGCCGGTGCCGCTCACCACGCAGTACGCCATGCGCGCCGAGTTTCTTGGCGATGCCGCCGGAGTGCGACGCGCGGAGATGGACCTCGGCATCGTGAACGGAAATCTAGGCAGCCTCCGTCTCGACGTGAAGGAACGTTCCGCGATCGGAGACGCAGCCCTGGAGACGATGCTGGACGGCGCGCTCGTGCTCGACGGCAACAGTTTCTGGGCTTGGGGAAGCCTGCCGATCAATCCCGAGTTCGAAAAAGTCGCTCGAGGCAAGGTCGTGCGGCTGCCGGTCGAACTCTTGACCGCCTTCTTCCAGGAAGGCCTGCTCTGGCTCGAGGATTCCGAGCTGCCGCTGCCGGCTGGAATGCAATCGATGAAAGATTTGCAGTTCGGCGAGTTGTTTCACCCCGCGCGCTTGGCGACTCTCCTGATGCGCGGAAGCTTTGTGACGGCCTTGGCGCTGGAAGAGGGCAGCTTGCGCGTGACCGTGCAGGGCGGGTCTTCGGCGCTGGCGCTTCTCGGACGCATGGGCGCCGGCATCCCTGGCTTGGAGTCCGCCGCTCAGATGCCGTTGCTACTCGACTTCGACGCCGATACCGGAGAGCTCCTCTCGGCTGAGTTCGCGCTCACGGAGGGGCAAGGATTCTTCCGCATCGAATCCGTTCACCGCGAAGCCGTCGCGTCCGCCGCCGCGTTCCGTTATCCAGAGGGAATGACGGTGTTCGATCTCGCGCCGCTCGCGCAGATGGGGCTCGGTTTGATGCGCAAGGCGCGCGCCGATCACTCGGACTCCGAGTTCTAAGCCAGCAACGGTTGAATCGCGGACCAGAGCTGCTCCGCGACGCCGCGCCAAGTGTGCTTGGCGGCTTGCACTCGCCCAAGTGCGGCGAGCTCCGCGCGAAGCGGCGGATCTTCGACCAGCCGCGTCAATGCGCGCGCGATGCTCGGATCATCGGTGGGGTCGCAGTAGATCGCGGCTTCGCCGCAGACTTCCGGAAGCGAAGTCGAGATCGACGCCACGACCGGGCAGCCGAGCGCCATCGCCTCCCCGGGCGGCAGTCCCCAACCCTCGTAATGGGAAGGAAAAACGAAGCCCAGGGCGTGCTCGTAGAGCGCGCGCAATTCCGCGTCGCCGACTCGCCCGACCATCACCGCGCCCGCAGGCAGCGCATCGGAACCGAACACGCGCGGGTTCGCGCTGCCGGCGATCACGAGCGGGATGTCGAGCTGCGCGATCTTCATCGCGCGCAGAATCGCGGTGAAATTCTTGTTCGGATTGAGGCTGCTGACCGCGAGCAGGAAGCCGTTGCGCTCGAGCTTATGGCGGCGGATGATCGTGTCGTCGGCCGGCGTCCTCAACACGTGTTCGTGGCCCCCGCCGGTCACGGCGATGCGTTCGCGAGGGATGCCGAAATATTTCTCGATTTCGGACG
>JAQBVK010000304.1 GCA_027623585.1 Planctomycetota bacterium | reverse complement strand
TGTAGCCGCCGCGATCGAAGATGACTTCGCTGACACCCGCCGCGGTCGCCCGCTGCGCAAGGAGCGTGCCGACCTTGGCGGCGGCGTCCTTGGTCGCACCCGACTTGAGCGAACCCTTGAGGTCCTTCTCCAAAGTCGAGGCGGCTGCGATCGTGACGCCCTTGGCGTCGTCGATCACCTGGGCATAGATGTTCTTGCCCGAGCGGAACACGGTGAGGCGCGGACGCGTGCCAGCGGCCTTGCGGACGCGATAGCGTACGCGGCGCTGACGGCGATCGAACCGTTCGGCTGGCTTGGCCATGGCTACTTCTTCTTGCCTTCTTTGCGCAGAACGTACTCGTCCGAATACTTGATGCCCTTGCCCTTGTACGGCTCGGGCGGTCGGAAGGAGCGGATGTCGGCGGCGATCTGACCAACCTTCTGGCGGTCGGCACCGAACACCTTGATCATCGTCGGCTTCTCGCAAGTGATCTTGATGCCCTCGGGGATCGGATAGATCACGTCGTGCGAGAACCCAAGCTGAAGCTTGAGGTTCTTGCCTTCGACCGCGGCGCGGAAACCGACGCCAACGATCTCGAGGTCGGTCGAGAAACCGGTATCGACCCCGTGCACCATGTTGTTGATCAGGGTGCGGGTCATGCCCCACATGGCGCGCGCCTTGTCGCTGTCGTCCTTGGCGGTGACGGCGATCATGCCGCCGTCGGCCTTGGCCGCGACCTCGGGCACGAGCTTCATGGTCATCGCACCGACCTTACCCTTGGCCGATACGATGTCGCCCTTCACCTCGACGGTGACGCCCTTGGGCACGGCGACTGCTTTTTGTCCGATGCGCGACATGACGGTTCTTGTGGCTAGATCACGTTGCAGAGAACTTCGCCGCCGACGTTCTGCGAGCGCGCTTCCGAATCGGACAGCACGCCTTTGGGCGTCGACAGGATGGCGATGCCGAGACCGTTGCAGATCTGGGCGAGGTCGGCGATGCCCGAGTAGACGCGCCGGCCGGGCTTGGAGACGCGCTTGATGGTCCGGATGACGGGCTCGCCCTCGTGGTACTTGAGCTCGATGCGGAGCGCCGCGTGGCCCTCCTCTTCGATGCGCTCGTAGCCGCGGATGTAGCCTTCGCGAGCCAGCACCTCGAGCACGTTGACGCGGAACTTGGACGCCGGTGTCAGCACCGCGGGCAAACGGGCGCTCTGCCCGTTGCGGATGCGGGTGATCATGTCACCGAGTGGATCGGTCATCGACATCTGAGATCCCCCCGCCTACCAGCTCGACTTGACCATGCCCGGGATCTGGCCCCGCGAGGCAAGATCGCGCAGGATGATGCGGCACAGCTTGAAGCGGGCGTGGACGCCGCGCGGACGGCCCGTTACCTCGCAACGGTTGCGGATGCGAACCCGGGACGAGTTGCGCGGCATCTCGGAGAGCTTGAGGCGCGCGAGGAAGCGATCCTCTTGCGGAACGTTCTTGTCCTTGGCGATCGCCTTCAGCGCAGCGCGCTTGTCGGCCATCTGCGCCACCATCTTCTGGCGCTTCTTGTTGCGGTAGATCGAGCTGGTCTTCGCCATTCGATTGATGCCTCTGCCTTGTCTTAGGTCCGGAACGGCATGCCGAAGCTCGCGAGGAGCTCCTTGGCGTGCTCGTCGTTGGTCGCCGTGGTGCAGATGATGATGTCCATGCCGCGCACCTGGTCGACCTTGTCGTAGTCGATCTCCTGGAAGACGATCTGCTCCTTCAGGCCCATGGCGAAGTTGCCGCGGCCGTCGAAGCTCTTGCCGTTCAGTCCGCGGAAGTCGCGCACGCGCGGTAGCGCCATGTTGATCAGGCGGTCGAGGAACTCGTACATGCGCTCACGGCGCAGAGTCACCTTGACGCCGATCGGCATGCCCTCGCGCAGCTTGAAGGTCGCGATCGCCTTGTTGGAGCGCACGACCTGCGGCTTCTGGCCCGAGATGGCGGTCAAATCATTGACCGCGCCGTCGATGAACTTGCGGTCGTTGACCGCCTCACCGACACCCATGTTGATGACAATCTTGTCCAGCTTCGGCACCGCCAACTTGTTGGCGAGACCGAACTTCTCGGCCAGCTTGGGCCGAATGTCCTTTACGTAGCGTTCGCGAAGGCGCGCCGCCATAGCCAACTCCTAGAGGTCGATTACTTCGCCGGACAGCTTCGCGACACGGACCTTGCGGCCGTTCTCGAGAAACTTGTAGCCGACGCGGGTGGGCTTGCCGAGTTTGGGATCGACCAGCGCAACCTTGGAAATGTGCAGTGGCGCTTCCTTTTCGAGGATGCCGCCGGGACTCGTTTGGCTCGGACGGGTGTGGCGCTTGATCATGCGCACGCCTTGGACGAGCACGCGCTCTTCCTTGCGCAGCACGCGCAGCACCTTGCCGCGCTTGCCCTTGTCCTTGCCCGAGAGGACGACGACTTCGTCGCCCTTCTTGATGCGGAACTTTGGATTGACCTTGGCTTCCATGAGCGGGGCTTCCTAGAGGACTTCCGGAGCCAGGCTGACGATCTTCATCTGTGCCTTGGCGCGCAATTCGCGCGTCACCGGCCCGAAGATGCGCGTGCCGACCGGCTCGCCCTGGGCGTTGACCAGCACCGCGGCGTTGCGATCGAAGCGGATCGAGGTGCCATCCGAGCGATGGATTTCCTTGGCGGTGCGCACGACGACAGCGCGCGAGACTTCGCCCTTCTTCACGCGGCCGCGCGGAATCGCTTCCTTGATGGCGACGACGATGATGTCGCCGACCGTCGCCGTCTTGCGGCGGGTGCCGCCGAGCACCTTGATGCACTCGACGCGGCGAGCGCCCGAGTTGTCGGCAACGTCGAGATTGGTTTGCGTACGGATCATGGCCTTACATCGGCTGCGTCGTTAGACGCGCTCGACGACCTCCCAGGTCTTCAGCTTGGAGAGCGGACGGCATTCGCGAATGCGAACACGGTCGCCGACCTTGTACTCGTTCTTCTCGTCGTGGGCGTGGAACTTCGACCGCCGG
>JAQBVK010000303.1 GCA_027623585.1 Planctomycetota bacterium | reverse complement strand
TCGGCCTGATCATGAAGTTGTGCAGCGAACGGCGCGGCACCTTCCTCAAGCAGGAGCACCTCTCCGCCAAGCGCGTGATGCTGACCTGGGATCTGCCGCTCGCCGAAGTGATCTACGATTTCTACGATCGATTGAAATCGTCCACGCGCGGCTACGGCACCATGAACTTCGCCGATCCGCGCTTCGAGGAAGCGGATCTAGTCAAGATGCGCATCCTGGTCGCCGGCAAGGACGCGGACGCGCTCACCACGATCACGCACCGCGCCTCGGCCGAGCGCCGCGGCCGGGCGATCCTCAAGAAACTGCGCGTCGAGATCCCCCGCCACCAGTTTGAAATCGCGCTGCAAGCGGCGGTCGGCGGCAAAATCATCGCGCGCGAATCGATCAAGTCGATGGGCAAGAACGTGACCGCCAAGTGCTACGGCGGCGACATCAGCCGCAAGCGCAAGTTGCTCGAAAAGCAGAAAGAAGGCAAGAAACGGATGAAGTCGATCGGCAACGTCGAAGTCCCCCAAAAGGCCTTCCTGGCGGTTCTCGCAACCGACGAGTAGGCCCGTTCCGAAGCCGGATCGCCTGGTCCGCTGGAATCGGCCAAGCGCGCCGCGCCCCGCTGCGTATCCTGTTCGAACGCCATGTCGCGCCTGCTCCCCTTCCTCGCCGCTTCCCTGTTGCTCGCCTCGTGCGGGATGAATCCCGAGGAGCGCGAGGAATTCCTCGAGCGTTCGATCACCGTGCGCGCTGCCCATCTCTCCGCGCGCGGCGATAGCGGGCTTCTGCCCTGGGTGCAAGCCGAGGCCCGCGGCGACATCTCGCTTCGCGCTCTGCGCATCCGTCTGTATGACGACCGCAACGGAGACGGCTTGCCGCAAGACTCCGAATACACCGGCATCGCGCGCGTGCGCGAGGCCGACGGCAAGAAAGAGGTGCTACTGCGCATCTCCACGCTCACCTTCAAGAGCAACCTGATGCGGCCGATCCTGCTCTGTGAAGTGGACAGCTCCGAGGGGCTCCACGAGCAGATCCTGATCCTCGAGTGACCCGCCCAGGCCAACCGCCAGCCTAGGGCAACGCTGAACAAGTCATTCCGCTCCAGACGCGGCCCTCACGGCCGAGTTCGGCGGCGCCAGGACTCGCGCCTATTGACCAATAGGCGCGAAACCCGGCTCCTTGATCTCGTCCGCGATGCCTCGCGCTGGAACGAAAGCACTTATTCAGCGCTGCCCTAGAATCTGCGGCGATGGCGAAGGACCGCAACGAGCGCTCGCAACACCCGCTGCGAGAGAACATCGAAGTCGCGGTGTTCGCGGTGGTGATGGCCATGGGCCTCAAGGTCTTCGCGGTCGAGGCCTATCAAATTCCCACCGGGTCGATGCAGCCGACGCTGATGGGCACCGCGCTGCTCGATCCAGTCACTCGCCAGCAGAAGGGCGGCTTACACGATCGCGTGTTGGTGGACAAGGTGAGCTATTGGTTTCGCGACCCGCGGCGCTGGGAAGTCGTGGTGTTCCGCTATCCGCTGGTGACGCACGTCAACTACGTCAAGCGACTGGTCGGCATGCCGAACGAGCAATTGATGATCGAAAACGGCGACCTCTGGGCGCGACCGCTCGGCAGCGACGAGGATTTCATGATCTTGCGTAAGCCTTGGAAGGTGCAGGACAATTTGTGGAAGCGGGTCTATCCGACATACAACAGCACCGCCGAGGCGTGGCTCGGCTGGTCAGAAACCGGCGCTGCGCAGCGCACGGAAGCCGGCAGCATGTTGTTGCAGGGCAGCGCCGAGGTCGCCTCGCAGTTCCGCGTCAAAGACGAACCGGAGCACGGCTATCCGGACGCGATCGCGGCGCGCGTGCCCACGATGAACGCCGTGGGACGACACGCGCTCTCGGATCTGCGCTGGGAGTTTGCGCTGACGCCGCGCGATCCGAAGGGTCCGTTACGCGCCGACTTCGAGTTCGGTCCGCACGCGAGCAGTTTGACCGTCGCAGCCGACGGGAGCTTTCTCCTCGAAGGGCCGGGCAACGCCGCCTTCCGCGGCGCTGCGGCGGCTGACGCTTCCGCCAAAATTGAGTTCGACCTGGCATTCTGGGATCACACCCTGCGATTCGAAGTGCGCGGCGTCGGCCGCGAGCCGCAACGCTTTCAGCAGGAATTGACGCTCGAGTCGAAGACCGCAGTTCGGAACGGCGCGCGCTTCTCGACCTCGGCTGGAGGTTGGGAACTCCATCCGCTCAAGGCTTGGCGCGACATTCACTACTTGCCTCCGCGCAATACTCCGTCTACGCCGATCTTCGAGATCGAGCCGGAGCATTACTTCATGATGGGCGACAACACCCAATCTTCGCTCGACAGCCGTGATTGGCAGTCGGAGACCCTGCGTTTCGATCCGCCCGTGCACGGCGTCGCAGAACTGCGCGGAGATCGGATGGACCACGGTTCGGACCCCATGTTCAACAATCCGCGCTGGAACGCCGCGCGAGACCTGATGACCTTCCGCGGTGAACATGGCGGCCTGCACGTGTTCACTGCCGACGACCTCGCAGCGGCGCAACTCGACCTCGTCGAGTCCTCACCGCTGGTTCCGCGCTCTTACGTGCTCGGCCGAGCGATCGCGGTGTTCATGCCACTCAAACCCCTCGCGCCGGTCAATCGCTTCAACTTGGTTCAATAAGGGCATGAGCGAACCCGCAGAGCCGCTGCTGGTCACCGAGGGCTTGTGCAAGTCCTATCGCGGGCGCGCCGTGGTCCAGGACGTCTCGCTCCGCATCGCGCCGGGCGAGTTCGTGGGATTGCTCGGCCCCAACGGCGCCGGCAAGACCACCGCCATGCGCTGCATCACCGGGGCGCTGACCCCGGATCGGGGCACGGTGCGCACCCTGGGGCTCGACCCCGCGACGCACGGCGAGCACATCCGCCAGCAGTGCGGCGTGGTGTCGGCCAAGCCGGCGCTCTACGACCGGCTCAGCGGCCGCGACAACCTGCGCTACGCGGCCGCGCTCTACGGCGTG
>JAQBVK010000302.1 GCA_027623585.1 Planctomycetota bacterium | reverse complement strand
TCCGGCGACGCTGAGACCGGCCGCGAGGACCGCGTCCGGGACGGAATGACTTGTTCAGCGCTGCCCTAGTCGAGCCAGTTGTCGCCAGAGCCGCCGTAGTTCACGACCAGTCCCATTCGCCACGACTGATCGAAGGAGTCGTAACCGAAGTCCATGCCGGCGCCGCTGCCGCCCTACAGCCATAACAATCCGCCGGTGAGGTTTTCGCTCCACTCGATGGTGTGCACGCTACGACGCTCCCTGCCGTAGCCGGTGCCAACGGCAGTGTATTCATAGAGATTTCCCAGACCGATGCCGCCGTAGCACGCGAAGTTCTCCGCAAAGCGATACACGGCGCCGACGTCGAACACGACCGCGCCCGTGTGCTCGTCGATGTACGGATCGTCCCGCACCCATTCATCGTTGTCGTCGGGATCGTCAAAGAGGAGGTCGAGGCCGGTCACGGAGTCCACGCGCAACTTCGCGAAGGAGCCCCAACCGCGATAACCGGCGGAGTAATACGCGAAGGTCATGCCGGTGCGCGCGCCGTCGCCGTTCATGCGGCTCGGGAGACCGACGGACGCCGCGTCGAGCCGGCCGGCGCGCGAACCGGGAGCGGCGCACGCGGCTAGCGCCAACGCGAGTGCGGAAATTAGAAGCGCACGGCCCATACCAATTTCAGCGCCAACTGACGCTCTTCAGGAACAATCGTACCGTCCGGCAGCCGCTCCCATCCGGTCTCGATCACGAGGAAGACTTCGCGTCCGTCCTTGATCAACCAGTGCAGCCGTGATTGCACGCCGAGCGTATCGCTCTCGTTGTCGGCCTGCACCAGGTTCTGCCAAGTGAGTTGCGGCGAGAAGCCGAAGTCGAGATTGAGTTGCTCGACGCGAATCACCAAATCTCCGGCTGGCATGTCCAAACGGTTTTCTTCGTAAGCGAAGCGCAGACGGAAGCGGGGATGCGGCTTCCAACTGACTGAAGTCTCGTAATTGAAGGCTTCGCCGTCGTAGTAGCCGCCGTAGGAAGCCTGGACGCCAATCGAGACTGGGCGCGCGTCAGAAGAACTGAAGTCGGCCTCGATCTGTTCCCAACTGTAGGAGCCGGCCTCCACCGAAACTCCGTCTTCGATCTCGAATGCCGTCGGCGGGCGATCGTGATCCGTCTTCAACTCGATCTCGAACTCGTCGCCGCTCTCCCACTCGACGCCGAAGGGTACGACGCGGAGGCCGCCGCTGATCAAATCGCCCTCCAAGTCAGTCCAAACGAAAGGCGTGAACTTGAATTTGTAGTTGCGGACGATTTCTCCGTCAGGTCTCGGCATCCACTCGGCGGACGCCGAATTGAGCCACTCGCCAGGACGGCGCACGAAACCGAGCGCGGGCCGGAAGTTCTCGTCCGAGCCCAAGGAACGCAGCGAGCCGCGCCAGTCCTCACTTCGGAAACTTCCTTCGAAGCCGAAACCGAAACCAGACTCGCCGCTGGCGCCGTCGTCGGATCCCACGAGAAAAGCGTTGACCGTCGTGTTCCCGGGCAGCCAGGTCGTCGAGTTCCAGCGCAGATCGGCGCCGGCGACAGTGTTGGAAGTGTCCAAGGCTGGATCGCCGTAGGTCAGCAGTCCGCCGACGGCGAGGTCGTTGTCGACGCGGAAGGAAGGCCGCAACACAAACAGATCGGCATCCTCGACGCCGACCGAAGCTTCGGCGCCGGTGTGCACGCCGAGGAAGCCGATGTCCCACGGGCCCGCGCGTCCGGCCAGTCGGGTGCCGACGTCGACCGGGATCTCGACGTCGTCCACGCGTCCGATGCGGCGGCTGAAGAAGGGCAAGAGGCTGCTGCTGCCGCTGTCGCCGAATCCGCTGCCCTGCTCGCCAAATTGAAAGGTGGTGCTGTCTTGTAGGAAGAAATCGCGCTTCTCCGGGAAGAACAGCGGGAAGCGCCCGAGGTTCACGCGCCGTTCATCAACTTCGGTCTCCGCGAAGTCGGTGTTCCAAGTCAGCGCGGCCGTGAGTTGCGGCGTGACGTGCCACGAGAGCTCACCGCCGCCATCAAAGTCGAAGCCGTCGTCCGACGCCAGCGCAGCGCCGTCGCGGCCGCCGAATTTCAAATAGGGGCGCAATTCCACGCCGGCGCCGTGGCGCGCGCCCGCGAACCCGGACAATTCGCCGCCCTCACGCACGTTCTGGATGCGGAACTCGCGATGCGCTGCTGCCCAGCGGCTGGTCGAACGGTCCGCGCCGCGACCGCGCTCGAAGTTCGCGCCCCAAACGTCGTTCTCGCCGAAGGTCAGCGTGGCGAACGGGATCTCGACCTCCACGATCCAGCGGTCCGGCAAGCGCACCACCCGCGCATCCCAGAATCCGTTCCAGGGTTTGTTGAACCGCCGCCCGTTGTCGCCGATCAACGCGTCGCCGCGCGAGCCGCCGGCGGAAATCTGAAAGAAATACGCGGTATTGCCGTCCCCGAAGGTGTCAAAAACGAATTCGACGCGGTCATCGTCCTCCAGCAACGCATCGCGCCGCTCGTTCTGCAGCACCATCTTCTCGGGCTCCGGCTCCCAAAAAGTCATGCCGAGGTAGAGGTGCGTCGCGCTGCGAAAAATGCGCACTTCCCAGGGCGGATCCACGTCGAGGCTCTCGACCGGCTCCACGGTGTGAAAGTCGTCCAGCAAAGCCGCGTCCTGCCACGCCGGCTCGTTGAGCAAGCCATCGAGCGTGATGCCCGCGTCCTCGATCACCGGCACTTGAGCGCTCGGGTGTTCTCCGTGCTGCTGAGGCGCGGCCGCGAGCCAGAGGGCGAGTGCAATCATTCGTGCGTGGCGGCCGCGCCCTCGAAGCGGAGCATTTTACGCGCCAGCCCGGTCAATCCCACCGCCTCGGGAAGCACCGGATCGGGGCCGCCGCTCCAGTCATCCGCCGCAAAAACTTCGACGCGGATCCGATGCCGGGTGATCACGTGTCTCACCTCGCCGAGCGAGCGGAGCCCATCCGTACGACCGCAGCCGAGCTCCTGCCATTGCTCTTGCGCGCTACG
>JAQBVK010000301.1 GCA_027623585.1 Planctomycetota bacterium | reverse complement strand
ACGAGCAAGCGGCCCCGGAAGAACGTCGTAGGCAGACCCTCGGCCTCGCGGCCGGCTTCGATCGTCTCGCGCTGCAACGCGTCACCGACCGGGTCCGCCGCGGGCTCATCGATGAGGACGCCGCCGTCGAGGCGCGCCGGATCAGGCAGGTCGCGTTGCTGTCCCGCAGTCGAAGCCGCCGGGACGACCGAACCGGGATCCGGCGCGCCGGAACCGAGCAGCCACCACGCCGCCGCGGCCAGCGTCACCAGCAGAGCGATCAGGAGGATCCGGTTCCGCACGAGCTCCATCCTAGGGAATGGCTCGACGACGGCTACCGTCGCTTCAAGCCAGACCCGCCGCCTCGAGTCCGCGCTGGAACTTGGAGGAGCTCGCCGCCGGCCAACGCGTGGTCTGGGCGATTCGTGCCGCGCAGGAACGCAATTGCTCCTCACTACCCTGCTTCAGTTCGAACTCCGCCTCGTAGGCCTCGCTGGGGAGGCCGTCGGCTGCGCTCCACCGCACCAGGTCCATGCTCGCGAGGCACCAGAATCCTTCCCATTCCGCCCCCTGTTCTCCGGCGAGCGGGAATTCGGAGCGGTCCTGACGGATGGTGAAGAGGCGATCGAACGGCTGGCCGTCGGAGAGGCGCGCAGCTTCGCCGTTCAACGCAAAGGCGGGGAGGTTCCAGCCGTCCTCTGCGCGCCATTCGATCGTCTCCTCGAGCTCCTTCCGCCGCGCGACGCCCCGGTGCGGCGCCGTCAACGTCTTCATCGTGAGCCGTTGCCGCACGCCGGTGTCGCGCAGACGCAGCGCCCAGCCCGCGCGGTAGAGATGCAGATCCCCGGTGTCGAGGTAATGGTCCTGCATGATGCTGCGCTCGATTTCGCCCGTCAGGAATCCGCACGCACGCGCGATCTCCGGCAGTCCGGCCAGCGCCGCGGCGTTCGGCGCCGCGAGTTTGGCCTCGATCTCGAGCGCCATCAGACGTCGCGCACCGACGCTTTGATGAAATCTTGGTTCATCTCCGCGATCACGCGCACCGAAATCTCCTTCGGGCACGCGGCTTCGCACTCGTAGTGGTTCGAGCAGGCGCCAAAACCTTCGGCGTCCATCGTCTCGACCATCTTGCGCACGCGCTCCCAGCGCTCGGGTTGGCCCTGCGGCAGATGGCGAAGGTGGCTGACCTTCGCCGCCACGAACAACATCGCCGAGCCGTTCGGGCAGGCCGCCACGCAGGCGCCGCAACCGATGCAGGCGGCGGCGTCGAAAGCGGACTCCGAATCCTTCTTCGGCACCAACACTGCGTGCGCGTCGGGCGCCGCGCCGGTATTCACCGAAATGAAGCCGCCGGCCTCGATTACGCGATCGAAGGAGGATCGGTCCACGACCAAGTCGCGCAGCACCGGGAACGCCTTCGCGCGCCACGGCTCGATGGTGATCATCGCGCCGTCTTTGAAGGAGCGCATGTGGAGCTGACAACTGGTCGTGCCCTTCTCGCCTCCGTGCGGCAGACCGTTGATCATTAGCGAGCAGGCGCCGCAGATGCCTTCGCGACAATCGTGATCGAAGGCGATCGGCTCCACGCCGCGCACGACCAGGTCCTCATTGACCTTGTCGAGCATCTCCAAGAAGGACATGTCCGGCGAGATGCCCTCGGCGGCGTAGGACTCCATCTTGCCCGGTAGGCTGGAACTCTTCTGCCGCCACACTCGCAGCGTGATGCGCATGTCGTGCTTGCTCATGGCTACTTGTAACTCCGGGTGCTCGGATTGACTTCGACGAACACCAACGGCTCCTTGTTGAGGGCGGGGGGCTTGCCTTCGCCGGCGTGCTCCCACACGGTTGCGAACGCGAATTGATCGTCGTCGCGCTTCGCCTCGCCCTCCGGCGTTTGGTGTTCCTCGCGGAAGTGGCCGCCGCAAGACTCCTCGCGGTGCAGCGCGTCTCGGCACATCAACTCGCTGAACTCCAGGTAATCGGCGACGCGGCCGGCCTTCTCGAGGTCGATGTTGAACTCTTCGCCGCTGCCGAGCACACGCAGGTCGCGCCAGAATTCGTCGCGCAGCGCGGGGATCTCACGCAGCGCCTGCTCCAAGCCGGCGCGATTGCGCGCCATGCCGCAGTGCTCCCACATGATCTTGCCGAGTTTGCGGTGGAACACGTCCACCGGAGTCTTGCCGCCGATGCCGCGCAGGCGCGCGACTTGATCGTGGACCGCCTGTTCAGTGGCGGCGAAGGCCGGGTGATCGGTGTCGACCTTCTTGGCGGCCTCCATCGAGGCGTGCTGCACGAGGTAGTCGCCGATCGTGTACGGAATGATGAAGTATCCGTCCGAGAGGCCCTGCATCAACGCGCTCGCGCCGAGGCGGTTGGCGCCGTGGTCGCTGAAGTTGGCCTCACCGAGCACGAACAAGCCGGGCACGGTGGACATCAGGTCGTAATCCACCCATAGTCCGCCCATCGTGTAGTGCACCGCTGGATAGATCCGCATCGGAACCTCGTAGGGATCCTCCGCGGTGATCTTCTGGTACATCTGGAACAGATTGCCGTAACGCGCGGCGATCGCGCCTTTGCCGAGGCGCTTGATCGAGTCGCGGAAGTCGAGGAACACCGCGAGGCCGGTGTCGCCGACGCCGAAGCCGGTGTCGGAACGCTCCTTCGCGGCGCGACTGGCGACGTCGCGCGGCACCAAGTTGCCGAAGGAGGGATAGCGCCGTTCGAGGTAGTAATCGCGGTCGGCGTCGGGGATCTGCGCCGCAGGGCGTTTGTCGCCGGACTTCTTCGGCACCCACACGCGCCCGTCATTGCGCAGCGATTCGGACATCAGCGTCAACTTCGACTGATGCCCCGTCGCCACCGGGATGCAGGTGGGGTGAATCTGCGTGAAGCAGGGGTTCGCGAAGCCGGCGCCGCGCTTGTGCGCGCGCCACGCCGCGGTGACGTTGCTGCCCTTGGCGTTGGTGGACAGGTAGAAGACGTTGCCGTAGCCGCCGGTCGCCAGGCACACCGCGTCGGCGGCGTGGCGCTCGATCGCG
>JAQBVK010000300.1 GCA_027623585.1 Planctomycetota bacterium | reverse complement strand
CTCGTCGCGCGTTTTGAAGATGTGGACGTCGATGCGCGGGGTCGGGTCGCCGTCGAGCTTGTAGCGGAAGAAGTGCCGGTAGGCCTGGTTCATCTGCTCCATCGCGATCCCCGCGGTCTTGAGCACCAGGTAGCCGGCGTTGGTGCGGATGCGGTAGTTCGGCGTCTCTTCGACCCAAGCCTCCTTCCACTCGGAGTGCTTGCGGTTTTCCTCGTCGATCCACTCCGGGTCGGCGCCTTCGAGCGGATCGCTCCCCGCGAACAAGTCCTCGGTGGCGACGTCGGCGCCGCCGGTGCGCTGAATTTCATCGATCCGTCCCAGCGTCTCTTCGTCGCCCGGAAGAATGTGAAGGATTTCCTCGAGCACCGCAATCGCCGAGTGGAAACGTCCGCGCGCGCTGTGATCCTTCTCGAGTTTGCGCAGTTCCTTGACATAATCAGCAGTCAGTTTCCGGAACTCGCTGGCGGTGAGGTCGAGCACCGCAAGCTTCTCCTCGACGGCCTTGATTTCGGATCTCGCGGCCGCGGGCTTCTTGCCGACTGCCCCGACCGCGAGCCACTGGTGCAGCGCGTAAGCGGCCGAGTCCAGGTCGCCCATCCGCTCGCAGACCTCCGACCAGAGCTGCAGGGCGCCAAGATGGCGGTCGTCGCGCTCCAGTGCGCGCTCGACGCTGGCCCGCGCGTCGTCCCAGCGGGACTCGTCCAGCGCCATCCGAGCCGCCGCGAGGTGCTTCGCAAGGAAAGGGTTGTCGCCTCCGCCCGGAGGGGCGGCGAGCAGAACCAGCAGCAGCGCGAGCAGAACGCGGAGCATCAAACCGTCAACGGATCCGGACCAGCGGGGAGGGAACGGCGGCGCAATTGGCCGCAGGCGGCATCGGTTTCCCTACCGAGGCTCCTCCTCAAGGTAACCGAGACGCCGGTGTCTCGCAGCGTCTCCGCGAAGGCCTCCTGGCGCTCCCGCGGCGGCCGTTGGAAGCCCATGCCGTCCACGGGGTTCCAAGGGATCAAATTCACGTGGCAGCGGCGCCGCCGCAACAGCCCGCCGAGCGCGCGCGCCTGCTCCGGGGAGTCGTTGACTCCCTCGAGTAAAACGTATTCCACGGTGTATTCGCGGCCCGTGGCGCTGAACAGCGCATCGGCCTCGCTGAGGGTCTCTGCCAGCGTGCGCTTCCGCACGCCGGGGACCAATTCGTGGCGCAGGGCGTCGTCGGGCGCGTGCACCGAGAGCGCGAGCGTGACTTGGCGACCCCACTGCGCGATGCGCTCGAGCGCGCCTTTCGGGCCGACCGTGCTCAGGGTGACGCGACGCGCGGCAATGTTCATGCCTTCTTCGTCGATCAGCGCATCGATCGCCGCCAGCGTGGCTTCGAGATTGTGACCGGCATCGCCCATGCCCATGATGACGATGCGGCCGATCGCGCCGGCTTCGCGCGCGAGCCATAGCGCCTGCTCGACGATTTCGCCGCTGCTCAAGTTGCGCTCGAGTCCTTCGAGGCCGCTCGCACAGAAGGCGCAGCGCACCGGGCAGCCGACCTGCGTGCTCAAGCAGGCCGTCAAGCCGCTCGTACCCGGCATGGTGACGGCTTCCACGGTGGCGCCGTCGGGCAGGCTGAGCAATACCTTCACCGCGCCGTCGCCGGCTTCGCTGCGCGCGCGCAGGCTCGAGCGCGGGAAGGGATGCTCCTCGCTGAGGCGCACGCGCAGCGCGGCCGGCAGATCGCTCATCGCCTCCCAGGAAGGGGCGAGGCGGCGGAAGATCCAATTCGCGGCGCTGCGGCCATGAAAGGCCTTGCCGCCGAGCCGCACGAACTCCTCCGGCCAGCTGCGCGGATGCAGGTCGAGAAGGTGGGGAGCGGCTTCCGCCATGGTCCGAGCGCTCAGCCGCGCGCAGCCGCGGCGGAGCGCTCGCGAATCGCGCGGTAGATTTCGTGGCCCCACAGCAGCGCGGTGGCGTCGTCGGGTGGATTGCAGCCGCCGACGCCCTTGTGCCCGCCGCCGCTGTATTCTTTCATCATTTCACCGAGGTGGATACCGTCTTCGGGCGGCCGGTTCCAGGGATTGCTGGCGGCGGTGATGTGCACGCCGGCGCGGGTCGGAAGCAGCGTCACGGCGTAATGCAGCTCCGGATGCAGATAGAACGGCGCGAAACGCTCGCGCCGGATCTTCTTGGAGCGCAGGTCCGCGAACAGCGCATGCGCAGTGCGCTCGAGCACGTGCGGCGGGAAGGACTCCAGCGCGTGGTCGCGGTTGCGGCTGGCGCGCTCGTAGCAGCGTTCGACGTCGGAATCGGCGCCGACCTGCACCAGCGTGCGGGTGCGCACCAGATGGACGAGCCGGTCGTGCCAGGCGTAGTCCGGAGCGCAGGTCAGCGCGCGCATGATGCGGATCGCGGGCTCACACCCGAACAGCGCCTGTTCAGCGCTGCCGAAGCGCGCGGCGTCGATGATGTTCGACCACTTCACGAGTTCCTCGAAGTGCGCCGGCGGCTGGAAACCCCAGCGCTCCTTCGCGTGCTCCATGATGATCGGCGGGCAGGACGGCGCCGCCGGATCGAACTTGTGGGTCTCGCTCTCGACGTAGGCCTTTTCGTAGTCCGGCTCGAGGAATGTGGTCGGATGGTGGTCGAACCAGTAGCTCGCGCGGGGGTGGTAGTGAAAGTCGACTAGCGCGAAACGCTGCCCAGCGCCGAAGGATTCCCAATCCAAGGTGCGGTCGAAGTTGACGCCCGACCAACGGACGTTCTGTTCGCGACCGGTCGCCTCGAGCGCTTCGGCCAGGATCGCGGCGGACGCGATGCCGTCGAAGTCACGGTGGTAATAGACAATCACGGCTTCTTGGTTCCGTAGAGGCAGGCGTCGAAGAAGGCGCGGAGTTTTTCCGCGCGGTCGGACGCATCGCCGGCGAGCGCGCTCTCCAACTGCCGGGTTGTCCACGGCCGTCCCGCGGCGTAGAACGCGCGCAGAGCCTCGTCGAGCGCTGAGCGCCCGGCGAGCGTTTCGAGCGCGCTCCAGAAGCGCGCGCCGGCCGACAGCAGGCGGCC
>JAQBVK010000299.1 GCA_027623585.1 Planctomycetota bacterium | reverse complement strand
CCCCTTCGATGGCCGTGGTGAGTCTCCTCGGCATGAATCCCACCGCCGCCTTTCCGATCATGATGGGTTCTGCGGCGCTGATCCTGCCGGCGGCGGCGCTGCGCTTCGTGAAAACGGGCCGCTATGACCGCCGAACCGCGCTGGGTCTCACCTTGGGCGGCATCCCCGGGGTGCTGATCGCGGCGTTTCTGGTGAAGTCGCTGCCGCTGGACGCGGTGCGCTGGATCGTGGTGGGCGTGCTGGTCTACACTTCGATGAGCATGTGGCTGTCGGCCCGCAACGAGGCGCGGCGAGCTTCTGCGATGCAGGAGGAAACGGCATGAAAATCACTTCCATCCGCGCCTATCAGATCGACCTCCCGCTGCACGAAGGAAGCTACAAGTGGTCCGGCGGCAACTCGGTGTCGGTCTTCGATACCACGGTGGTCGAGGTCGTGACCGATGAGTCCATCTCCGGCTGGGGCGAGATCTGTCCACTCGGGCCGGCGTATCTCCCGGCCTACGCGGCGGGCGCGCGGGCCGGGATCGCCGAGCTCGCGCCGCGACTGATCGGAGCAGATCCGCTGGCGCTCGGTGTGCTCAACGAGCAGATGGACAGCGCGATGCGCGGCCATCCGTACGTCAAGTCCGCAATCGACATGGCCTGCTGGGACATCCTCGGCAAAGCGAGCGGACAGCCGATCGCAACCTTGATGGGCGGTCACGTCGGCGCGGACTTCGCCCTGTACCGCGCGATCTCCCAGGACACGCCGGCGCGGATGGCCAAGCGCATCGGTGAGTACCGCAAGGAGGGCTACCGCAAGTTCCAACTCAAGGTGGGCGGCGATCCGGACGTGGACATCGAGCGGATCCGCGCCGCTGCCAAGGTGCTGACCCGCGGCGACGTGCTCATCGCGGACGCCAACACCGGCTGGACTCAGCACGAAGCGATCCGGGTTGCGGATGCGGTGCGCGACGTGGATGTCTACATCGAGCAGCCCTGCATGACCTATGAGCAATGCCTCGCGGTCCGGCGGCACACCAATCGACCGTTCGTGCTCGACGAGGTGGTGGACGGGATTGACATGGTGGTCCGCGGCATCGCCGATCAGGCGATGGACGTCGTCAATCTCAAGATCTCGAAGGTCGGTGGGCTCACCCGAGCGCGACAGATCCGCGACCTGTGCGTCTCGCTCGGCATCGCGATGACGATCGAAGACACCTGGGGCGGCGACATCACCACGGCGGCCATCGCCCACTTGGCACACAGCACCCCGGAGCGATTCCTCTTCTCGTCCACCGACTTCAACTCCTACGTCACCGTGGCCTTCGCCGATGGCGCTCCCCAACGTGCCAAGGGGCGGCTCGCAGCATCGCGTGCGCCAGGACTCGGCGTGAAGCCGAAGATGAAGGTGCTCGGGCAGCCGGTGCTGGTCGTGCCCCAACCGACGAAGTCGCGCCGCTAGACGCCGGGCTGCGATCCAAGCAGGGCAAGGTCGAAGCTGCGGATGGACTGGTTCCCATCCGTCTTCCTTGTGCACCTGCGCCGGGACCGCGCGTTGTTCCTCAACCCCGAGTTCCCGATCCGCCTCAACGCGGACGGATCGAGTGCGGCACCTCTTCGGCACAAAATGACAACAGGGAGCCTGACTCCGGATTCTCACCGCCCCTAGCGCGGAACTCACGGGCCTCAACCCGCCGCCGCGCCATGACGTCATCGCCACGCTGGACGAAGTCGTGGATTCGCCGCCTGCGCCGAGCCGGTTTGGGAGCGCGCGGCGCCGGCACCGCCGGGTGCGACGGGTGCAGGAGCGGCAGCCCCGGGTGGAAGGGTGAGCCGTGCAGGCGGGTAACCGCGGCGGAGGGCAGAGATGCGTCCTGAGCCGAGCGGAAAGAGGAAGTCCGCGCCATAGCAAGTTGCTGATTGCCCCTCCGACTTGACAGGTTCCGTATATCGTGTAGTATACAGTCCACACATGAGCACCCAGTTCGGCGACTACCTCAGAGCAAGACGAGAGACCCTCCAAACGGCGGATCCCCGCTTCTCGATCCGCCAATTGGCGTCCCGGCTCCAGGTGCAGCCCTCCTACCTCTCGAAGGTCGAGCGGAATGAGCAGGCTCCGCCATCTGAGGCGACCATTCTCGCGCTGGCTGCAGAGTTGGGGGAAGACCCCGACGTACTGCTCGCCTTGGGTGGCAAGGTCAGCGCGGAACTGCGCGCCGTGATCATGCGCCGTCCAAAACTGTTCGCGGCACTGATCCGCGAACTCGAAACTCTTCCCGATCACGCGGTCTTGCGCATCGTGCGCGAGGTGCGTGACGGCAACTGGTAACCCGCACAACCCAACAACCCATGATCGAACTTCTCAACGACGGTCTCCGCTTCTCCTTCCCCGAGGTCCATCCCGACGCCAGTCTCCGCATGACCTTCATGCGCACCCTGCGCATTCCCGACAACGACCGCGAATGGCCGCTCCCTCCGGGCTTGGGACGCTTTCCGCTCCGCCATCTCGACGATTACGCCGATCGAGTGCCCGCTGCATGGCAGGAGCGTGGAGGCGTGTTGATGCCGATGTATCAATCGGAGGCGATGTGGATTCACTTCGCGGTCGAAGGCAGCCGGGGTGGGGCCTCTTACCCGTTCGCGGTTCAGATCGCGACGGGCAAGATCGATGCGATCACTGGTAAGCCCCTGCACGCGGAGTTGAAGTCGACTCCGCAGAACTACCTCGTAGCCCCCACTCAGCCTTGGCTCGATGGGTTCTGCGTCGAAAAGGGGATCATCCGGCAGTTCGTGGCCATGCCACTCGGATCTGGCTATAGCGCGGAAGAGCAGTTGACCGGGAAAGCTGAGTTCGGTGGGGTCCAAATCATGGTCCGCCCGATGAGGAGGAGCGAGTACGACAAGTTGCCGAAGCGGCGTCCGAAAGACTCATTCTGGAACAGCACGGTCTATTGCCTGCGGACGGGAAGCATGGGCCTCGCTCCGGGCGGCCGCATGCGTCAGGAGATCTACGAAGATCCGTTTGGCCTCCATGCTTGGGAAAAGCAATCCAGCCGTTGCTTCGTGCACCTCTGCAACTCCATGA
>JAQBVK010000298.1 GCA_027623585.1 Planctomycetota bacterium | reverse complement strand
CGCGCTGGTGCTGCATCAATTGTGGACGCGCGCCCTTGGCGCGCGGCTCGACGCGCTCGTGCCCGCAGCCGTGACCTATCTTCCGTCCGTGCTGCTGACCTACCTGACGATGCTCGCCGCGTGGGTTCTGTTCCGCGCGGATGATCTGCCGCACGCGCTCCAATTTTTCCGCGGTGTGTCGCCGGGCGCGGATTGGT
Source organism: Planctomycetota bacterium (assembly GCA_027623585.1). Classification (GTDB taxonomy): domain Bacteria; phylum Planctomycetota; class UBA1135; order UBA1135; family UBA1135; genus JAQBVK01. Next base: position 2,871 of record JAQBVK010000298.1, on the reverse strand, counting down.
CCGGCACGCCGTCCTCATGGGCGGGCGCGGAAGGCCTCGCTGCCGCGACGCGAACCGCGATCTTCCTCGGACTTGCGATGCTCGCGCACGTCGCGCGCGGTCTCGGCTTCCCGCGCAAGGCCCCGCACCAGCATCCCGACTGGGTTTATGGCGTCATTTGGGGAGGGCTGGTTACATTAATGGCACTGTTCCACGCGCCGGTCGGCGAGAAGTTCATCTACTTCCAGTTCTAGGCCCGGCGCCGACCCCCATGCGCATCCTCCTGCTCGGCATCGAAGGCCAGCTCGGCACGGAACTCCAGCGGACTGCTCCGCCGGAGTTCGAGTTGGTCCAGCCGCGGCAGGCCGAGGCCGATTTCACGCTGCCCGACGCCCTGCGCGCCCTGGTGCGCGAAGTACGCCCCGCCGCGATTTTCAACGCTGCTGCCTATACCGCGGTGGATCGCGCCGAGGAAGAAACCGCCCTCGCGCGCGCGATCAATGCGGAGGCGCCGGCTCTGCTGGCCGAGGAAGCCGCGCGGCTTGGCGCCTCCATCATTCACTATTCCACCGACTACGTGTACGGCGGTGATCGCGCGATGCCGTGGGAGGAAGACGACCCTCCCTCGCCCTGCAACGCCTACGGAGTTACCAAGCTCGCCGGAGACCTCGCGGTGCTCGAGTCGCGCGCGCGCAGCGTGGTGCTGCGCACTTCGTGGATCTATTCCTCGCACGGTCAAAATTTCGTGCGCACCATGCTGCGACTCGGCCGTGACCGCGAAGAGTTGAGCGTCGTCTCCGACCAGCGCGGTTGTCCGACCTGGGCCCATGACCTCGCGCGCGCGACTTGGACGGTCTTCGACCACGGTTGCGAACCCGGCGGTCTCTTTCACTGCGCAGGTTCCGGGGCGACGAGCTGGCACGGCTTCGCGGAGCGGATCTTCGCGCTCGCGCGCGAACGCGCGCTTGGCGCTGGCTTGAGCATCCAACGCGTCCTGCCGATCTCCACCAGCGACTATCCGACCCCCGCGCGACGCCCGCTCCAGTCCGAGTTGCGCTGTGAGCTCATCGCGCGCGAGCATGGCATCCGCATGCCGGCCTGGGAAAGCTCTCTTGCTCGTTGCCTTGACGAGCTCGATGCGTCGAAAGCCCGAGGTCCGACGTGCTAAGGCGCGCGCGCACTTTCTGGCAGAAGGCGCGTCGCTTCGATCGTGACCTGAAGGACCGCGGGGCGTCACGCTCGCAGCGGTTCTCGATGATGACGCAGAAAGTGCGCGGCGTGCTGATGCCTACCGGCACGCGCCGCCACTGGGTGTACGCCCGCATGTTCCGGCCGCTCGCGCGCCCCTTGATGCGCTGGGCGCACCGTCAACGCTTCGGCACTCATCCTCTCTGGGATCGCTGGGACGAGTTTCAGCCCGTCGACGGGGACATCGAGGAGCAGGAAATCCTCGAGTTCCTGCCGCTGGACGCTCCGCGCTGCTCGATCTTGGTGCCGGTGTTCGGCAATTGGCGCAACAGTTACGCCTGCTTGCGCTCGATCCTGCGCAGTACGCAGAGCTCGAGCTACGAAGTCCTGGTGCTCGACGATTGTTCGCTCGATGAGACGCCGCGCCTGGCCGAGATCGTGCGCGGAGTGCGCTTCGTGCGCCATGCGGAGAACCTCGGATTCTTGCGCAACTGCAACGAAGGCGCGAAGCACGCTCGCGGCGAAACGCTGTTGTTCTTGAACAACGACACCTGCGTCGAGCCCGGTTGGCTCGCCGCGTTGCACGAAGTGCTCGACCAAGATCCGGCGGTTGGACTGGTGGGCGCCTGTTTAGTCGGCGCGGACGGGAGGCTGCAAGAGGCGGGCGGAATCGTTTGGCACGACGGCAGCGGCTGGAATTACGGGCGCGACGACGATCCGCAGCATCCCGAATACGGGTATCGCAAAGAGGTCGACTATTGTTCTGGCGCGTGCATCCTGATTCCGACGGCATTGTGGCAGCAACTCGGCGGTTTCGACGATCGCTATGCGCCCGCCTGCTACGAGGACACGGATCTTGCCTTCGCCGTGCGCGCCGCCGGGCGCAAATGCGTGTATCAGCCGCGCGCGGTGGTCGTGCACCTCGAAGGCGTGTCGCACGGCACTGACCTCAACAGCGGCATGAAGCGGTACCAAGAAATCAATCGCGTGAAGTTCACGGAGAAATGGAAGGAGACGCTCAGTTCCGAGCAGAGCAAGGGGCCGCTCGATCTCTTCCTCGCACGTGATCGCTCGCTACGCAGCGCGCACGTGCTCGTAGTGGACGAAATGGTGCCCGCATGGGACGCGGAAGCGGGAGCGCGCCTCACCTACATGTACCTGCGGCTACTCGTCGCAGAGGGCTTTCGCGTGCACTTTGCTCCCGCGAATTTGTTCCCTGCGCAGCCGCATACGCGCATGATGGAAGATCTTGGCATCGAAATCTTGCACGGACACGCGCACGGCTCCCGCCACGCCGACTGGTTGGCGCGGCATGGCCGTTTCCTGCACGCGGCCTATTTGCACCGGCCCGACGTTGCCGACGCCTATCTTCCGCTGTTGAAGGAGCATGCGCCGCAGGCGCGGCTGATCTATCAATGCCACGATCTGCACTTCTTGCGTGAGCAGCGCCGGCACGAAGCGGGAGGAGGAATTGGCCTCAGCCGCGAATCGACGCGCTGGCGCGACGTGGAAGAGCGCGTGATGCAAGCCGTGCACGTGGTGCACACGCCGAGCAGCTACGAGCGAGCTTGGATCGCCGAGCGATTCCCGGAACTCACGGTCCGCGACGTTCCAATCTTCTTCTGGGATCAGGTTCCGCTCGACGAAGCGCCGCGCGACGGCGGGGACCTCGCAAACCGCGTGGACCTGCTGTTCGTCGGCGGG
>JAQBVK010000006.1 GCA_027623585.1 Planctomycetota bacterium | reverse complement strand
TTGAAAGGAAGCGTATTCCTTACCAGAACATCGAAATACCGGCGGTCAACTCCGCGATGCTGCTGTCGTCGCCCGTTTCGAAATCGCCGTAGGTCTGGCGCAGAACCAGCTCGAGCGCGAAGCGATCGTGCAAGACCCAGATCACGCCGGCGCCCGCGGAGAGCAACCAACCCGTGTCGTCCCCGACGCCGTAGTCGATGCCGCCGAGCGCGCCCGCGAGCTCAAGCAAGGGCCGAACGCCATAGGAGGGAGTCATGTACCAGCGGCCGTACAGACCGCCGCTCACCACGTCGGCGTCCGAGACGTCGAAAGTAGTTTGCGCGAAACGGAAGCCTAACTCGCCCGAGTCGCCGATCACCTTGCCGAGATCGAGGCCGATGGAGGCCCCGTCGTCGTCCACACCGTTGATGTCACTCGACTCGCCGAGCCCGCCGAAGAAGCCTCCGATGCGCCAAGCGCCGTCGTTCAGCCCCGGAGAGGACTCGTGAAAACGATGCATCGTCGAGCAAGAGGCGCCCAACAGGGCGAATGCGCCGAACAGAAGAGGCAGTGCGCGCATGACTTACCAGAACACCGCGAGGCCGACGCCGAGATCAAGACGGTCGCTCTCGATGTTGTCGTCGTAGTTGCCGACCGAGTTGCGGATCGCGACTTCGAGGGCGACGCGATCGCTCAGGAACTGCGTGAGGCCGAGGCCGACCGAGTAGAGCAGACCGGAGAGGTCCGTCGCGCCGTCGTCCACGCTCGAACTTCCGATCGCGAGCTCGATCCAAGGCCGCGTGGCTTCGCCCGGCGTCACGTACCAGCGTCCGAAGACCAGGTAGTCCGCCATATCGGTTTCGGCGCCACCGGCGTCGATGCTGGTGTACTCGACGCGCAGGCCGATTTCGAGGTTCTCGGTGTAGAAGCGGCCGACGTCGAAGGACAACGCGAGCGTGTCCGTGTCCACGGCGTTGAACTCGGAGTCCGAGAAGTTGAGGCCCATGCCGCCCCCGAGGCGGTAACTACCGTTCTGGAACTTGGGGCCGGTGGTTCCGGCGTTCCACAACGAGGTGCAGGACGCGCCCAAGAGGACGGCGCCGGACAGGAGCAGGGAGATGTGCTTGCGGGTCATGATCGGACTCGTCGCGGAACGGGCGACCCCCGGCGCGGCGACCGAAGAGCCTAGGCCTCCCCACCGGGACCCGTCAAATCGAAGCGTGGCGGGGTCGGAGCCCTGCGGCTGGAGTGCGGCCATTAGCGCTTGCGTGACAGCCAGCCCGCGAGTGCGAGCAGTAGGCCCGCGCCGACGGTGGCGGTCACCAGTGATCCGAGAAATCCGCCGTCCGAATAGAGTCCAAGTAGCCCGAAGGCCCAGCGGCCGAGAATGCCCCCGACGACTCCCACCAAGACGTTGCCGGCCAAGCCGAAGCCGCGGCCCTTCATCAGCAAGCCGGCGAGAAAGCCGGCCAAGCCGCCTACGATCAACGCGCCAAGGAGTTCCATTTCGCGCTCATTCTAAGCAATGGGAGGCGTCCGTTCGGATTCCATGGGGTATTCTTCAGGGTTCCATGTTCCTCAAGCGCACTCTTCCCCTCTTGATCGCCGTGACGCTGCTCGCTTCGCAGGCGCTCGCCACTTGGTCCATCGTGGTGGTGAACCGCCGCACCGGCGAGGTCTGCGTGGCCTCGGCAACCTGCATCGAGAACTTCAACCTCCGCAATGGCATCGGCGTGATGACCTCGGAGATCGGTTGCGGCGCGACGCAATCCTTTGCGGTTGCCGCGATCACGCGCAAGCGCATTCATGACATGATGCTCGAAGGCGTGCCGCCGCAGGAAATTCTCGATGCGATCGCCATCGGCGACAGCCTGTGGGCAGGACGCCAGATCGGCTTGGTGGACATGGCCGGCCGCGCCGTGAGTTACTCCGGCGCATCTTGTGGCACCTGGTTCGGCGGCGTCACCGGCGAGCAGGGCGATTACGTGTACGCGATCCAAGGCAACGTGCTGACCGGTCAACCGGTCGTCGCGCAGTGCGAGGCCGCCTTCTTGGCCCACGGTGGCGATCTCGGCCAGAAAGTCATGGCGGCGATGGAAGCCGCGATGTTGATGGGTGGCGATGGCCGTTGCTCCTGCAGCCCGCAGTTTCCCGAGCAGTGCGGCTCGCCGCCGCCGAACTTCACGAAGAGCGCGCACGTCGCTTTCTTCTTGATCGGGAGGCCGGGTGAGGAAGAGATCTGCGGCAACTCCGGCTGCGCCGGCGGCGACTTCTATCTCGCGCTCAACAAAGCCAGCCTCACGGCCGCGGATCCGGATCCGGTGCTGGTGTTGCGCCAAGAGTTCGACGCATGGCGGCTGACGCTCCAAGGCCGGCCGGATGCGATGCACTCCACGGTCTGGCCCGCGAGCGCCTGCGTAGCGAGCGCCGGTGGCCCGACGCTGCAGTTTGAACTCGATCTCTCCGACGTGGATGGGCTGGCCGTGCAGCTCGGCGGCGCGACGATCACGCTGGAGCACGATCTGCGATCGGCCGGCCTTGCCACGCTCGGCCAGGTCTTCGATCACAACGACGGCACCTACACGGTGGAAGTGGTGCCGGGAGTTGGCGTCGGCGCCGATCTCCTGCGCTTCGTTGTCGACGACGGCATCCACGCCGTCACGCTGTGGCCGCCGACGCGGTTGCTCCACGATCCGGGTCCGCCGGCGCCCTTGCTCGCGGCCACGCCCCTGGCGGGCTTGGCCGGTTTGTCGCAGCTTCAAGCCGCGCAACTCTCCGACGATCGGCTCACCGCGTGGCTGGTTGCGGAAGCGGGCGGCAGCGCACAACTCTTCACTACGACGCGCACACAGCCCGATGCCGCTTTCGGCACGCCCTCGGCTGTCGACCTCGGCGGCTTCCCGGTGACGCGGATCAGCGACCTCTGCGTGTCCGCAGATGGCCTGCGCATCCTCTTCTCCGCCGGCGGCGGCGGCCCGCAGCGCCTGTGGAGCGCCGCTCGCGCCAGCGGCGCGGTGGGCTTCGACGCACCGATCTTGATCGCGGATCTCAACAGCGGCGCCGGCGACACGCAACCGGCGCTGAGTCCGGACGAACTCGAACTCAGCTTCGCATCCCATCGTGACGGCAGTTGGGATCTGTGGCGCGCGCAGCGACTCACGCCGACGGCGCGTTTCTTCCCGCCCGAGAAGATCTCTTCGCTCTCACGGCCCAACGCCGACGAATTCGCTCCTCAGTACGACGAGGGCGGAGCGCGGCTGTGGTTCGCTCGGCGCGACGCGGGCGCTCCGACGCGCGCGATGACCGCCGAACTGCAAGAGGACGGCGAGTTCGCCGCCGCCCAGGCAGCGCCAGGCGTGCACGGCACCGCCGACCGCCTGCCGGTCGCGGTCGAGGGCGCAGAAGGCCCGGTCTGGTTCCTCGCGACCACGGGAGCCGGAACCGCGCTCGAAGCTCAAGTTCGAAGCTTCGACTCGCTCAGCGCCGATGCCGAGACTCTTTCTGCGGCCCTCGGCGGCGTCGTTTCCTTCGCGCTCGACGCCGGGCCGGCCTGGGCAGGCGCGACGTATCGGCTGACCGCCGGTGCCCCCGGCGTGACGGTGCTGCAGAGCGCCGGCATCGTGCTGCCTTTCGATCGCGACGCGCGCATCGACGCCTGGTTGCAGGATCCCGCCCACGCACCGTCCTTGCCCGGTTTCAGCGGCGCGCTCGACGCGCAGGGTCGCGCTTCGGCGCAGTGGATCCTGCTCTCCGGCACACTCTCCAACTCGGTGCTGATCGGACGCAGCTTCGCGATCGCCTACGTCGCGGTGCGCGCGGGCGACCGCTTCTTGAGCGCGACGGTGCCGCTCACTCTGACGAACTAGCGCCGATCCAGCGCATCCAACCCGACTCCGGACTCGTGCGTCGCGCGCGCTGTTTGCCGGAAAATCCTTCCCTGTGCTCGCGCTCTTCCGCGAGCGGCAAACCGACGAAGAGCGCGCCGAGCCAGCGCTCATGGGAGCCCATGCCGCACCACGCGCGCAACTCCGGCGCGTTGAGCGGGCTCGCCGTGCACCAGTAGCTGCCCATGCCACGCGCCTCGCAAGCGATCAGCAGGGCCATGGCGGCAGCCGCGGCAGCCGAGTGGTGTTCAGGATCGCGCGCGGCGCGGACCGGATCCTCTTCGGCGCAGTAGCTCAACTGCACCATCGCGCCGGCGCCCGCGACGATGAGCGGCAACTTGCCCGGCAACAAGTGCGGGAACTCGCGCGCGAGGGCGTCGAGCACGTCCCGATCGAACACCGTGAAGCGCCACGGCTCGGGCACTTGTTCGTCCCGCGCGTAGTGGAACGGAGCCCAACCGGCGGCAGCGATGGCAGCGCGCAGCGCCGCGTCGAAGGCCGCGCGAGCCGACCCTCCGACCGCGCTGCGGGAAAGTCGCGCTCCGTCGAGGATCTTGCGCGTGCACCGTGCTCGCAGCAGCGCGTCGATCGGGTTCATCGGCTGCGCTGCGTGCGGTTCGGAGGCCACACGGCGATTCTACGCCGCGCTCACTCGGCGCCGGCGAGCAGCAGGCTCTCGTCTGCACCGAACACGCGCCATGGCGCCACTGCGCCGCGCGGATAGCGGCGACGACGCGCAGCGCGCAAGCCGCCATCGCGCTCGAGCAGCACCTCGGTTTCCCAAGCCAGGCGCCTCCCTTCGATCATGCAAGGCTGCGCGAGGTGGAGGCAGGACAAGGATCCGTCACTCCAAGACCACACCGGGAAACGCGCGCTGCATGGAATTCCATGCAGCTCCGTGTCCACGGACAGGATGCGCCATGACTCCTGAAGTCGGCCGTCCGCGCCGATCGTCAGCCGCGCACCCGACCCGAGTTCCACGCCGTCGACGTGGACCGAAGAGGCCGTCAAGGCATTGCCGACGCTTCCGTCGGGGTGGAAACCGAGTGGGCTACCCGCGCGTGCAGGAAACCCGCGCACCAGCGCGTCGCAGGCCAGAGTGGCAGAGGCAAGGCGTCCGCCGCGGTGAAACTCGATTTCTTCGCCGGGCGCACAGAGCACACCATCGACCAACGTCTCCTCCGCAAGGATGGCGCGGGCCAGGGTCTCGTCCTGGTGGAACAGGACGCCCCGATCCGCGAGGATCAGAAGGCCGGAATGTCTCAGGAGGGCTTGCATCGTGGGGCGCCGGCTGTGCCGACGCCGTCTGGACGCGGCGGAGGGGTGAAGGGTTCCCCGACTCTCCGGAATCGATTTTCGTGCTACACTCAGGGATGAGCGCAAGCGCATCGTGTCTCCGCCTGGATCCGCTGGCACGAAAGTTGCGGTGAAACTCAAGCCCTCGACCCCGCTTCTGAGACCCAACATGAAACAAATCTTCTTCTTCCTTCTCCCCCTGCTCGCCATCGTCGGGCTGCTGACCCCCGCAAGCGGCTCGGCCGACATCGCCGCGCGCACCGGCGCCGTCGTCGGAATCGTGACGGCCCACGGCGCGCCTGCCGCAGGCGTCGCGGTGATGATCGAAGTGCAAGTGCCGGGAGGCCGCAACTACACGGCGCACACACGCACCGATCACGCGGGCCGCTATGGCTTCCGCCACGTTCCGGCGGGGCACGGCATCGCCTCGGCACGGGATCCGCGCGGTTTGCACGGCTCTGAGCGCTTCGCGCTTCACGCCGGCACGGTCGAGCGCGTACACATCAGCTTGCACCGCTAATTCAGGGCATCAGGGGAATCACTCGAGGGCGGGCACGGCTACCTTTGCGGGCCGTGTCCGCCCGTCTCATTCTCGGTCTCAACCAGTACACGCACTCCGCGGCCGCCTGCTTGCTCGGCGAAGACGGCGCGCCGCTTGCGATGGTGGAGAAGGAGCGCGTCAGCCGCAAGAAGCACGACGGCGGGGACGTTGCGGATTTGGTGGAGCATCTGCTCGAGGGAGTGGGCGCCCACTTGCGCGACGTTGGCCTGGTGGCGGCGAACAACCACTTGTTCAGGATCGACGAGTTCCATCGCGATCTGGACTGGGAGGTCGCGCTGTATCAGCACCGCGAATCCTTCCTCGCGCCGCACAACCTGCTGCCGGGCGTGCCGCGGATCGAACTCTCGCATCACCTCGCGCACGCTTGGTCGGTGTTGCCCTATCTGCCCTTCGACGAGGGCGTGATCGTGGTGATGGATGGAATGGGCACGGCCTTGAGGGATTACGAGGCGCCAGGGGAAGGCTACCGCTCCGAGCGCGGGTTGACGCGCGCGCCGGGCTACCGCGAGGTGAAGCGCGCCGACCGCGCGCCCTACGGCTGGCGCGAGGCCGAGACCGCGTACCTGTTCCGCGGTTTGAAGTTGCAGCCCTGCTTCAAGCGCTGGACGCCTGAACCGACCCCGGCATTCCTTCACAATTACGGATTCGCCGACATGGAATCGCTGGGCGCGGTCTATTCACGCGTGGCGACCCACGTGTTCAACGACTGGAACGCTTGCGGAAAAGTGATGGGCTTGGCGCCGTGGGCGCGGCGCGGGCGACGCCGTCCGCTCGTCCATGGGCCGCTCGAACGACTGCGCGTGGATTGGGGACGATTGAACGCCGAGCCGCATCCCAACGGCTGGGAGGAGGCGGGTCATCGTGCGGGCTATGAGCGCTTGGCGGCTGACGCGCAGGCCGGCCTCGAGGACGTGGCGGTGGACTTTCTGCGCCGGCTGCGCCGCCGCACCGGCGCGCGCCGGCTCGCATTGGCGGGCGGAGTCGCGCTCAACTGCGTGTTGAACGGACGCATCGCGCGCGAGTGCGGCTTCGAGGAAGTGTTCGTGCCGCCTTGGCCCGGCGACGAAGGCGTCGCGGTGGGCTGCGCCGCCTACGCATGGCACGAGCGAGAGCGGCGAGCGCCGGCGCCGCGTCGCGCGCCGAAGCCGTTCCAGGGGCGAGTTTGGGCGGCCTCCGACTTCTCGGAAGCGCTCGAAGCCTTCGCACCGTGGATCGAAAGCTTGCCGCCGACCGTCGACGAAGCGGCGCTGCTGCGCTGGGCGGCGCGGGAGCTGGAGCAAGGCAAAGTCCTCGGCTGGTTCCACGGACGCGCGGAGTTCGGCCCACGCGCGCTTGGGCACCGCAGCATCCTCGCCGACCCGCGACGGGCCGAGATGGTGGAGCGGCTCAATCTCGCGGTCAAGAAGCGCGAGGCCTTCCGCCCCTTCGCCCCGGCGATTCTCGCCGAACAGGCCGCGGAGTGGTTCGTCGATCCCCCCCCCTCGCCGTACATGTCCTTCACCGCGCGCGCACGCCCGCGCGCGCGGCGTGAGGCTCCGGCCGCGGTCCACGTCGACGGCAGCGCGCGCTTGCAAACCCTTCCGGCAACGGACGATCCCTCTCATCCGAAAGGCTGCGGGCGGCTGCGGCGACTGGTGGAGCAGTTCGCGGAGCGCACCGGCGTCCCGATGCTGCTGAACACTTCCTTCAATCTCAAGGGCGAAGCCATGGTCGAGTCACCGCACGACGCACTCTGGTGCTTCCTGCGTTCCGGCATGGACTACCTGGTGCTGGAGGATCGCGTGTTGCGCGTGCAGCGCTTCCCTGCGATCAAGGCGGCGACGCAACCGCGCTCGATCCCCGGCCTGGTCTTCGAAACCGTGAGCTCAGCGGAAGGTGAGTGCTTGTCGACGCGCGTCATGGCGCGCGGTGAGACCTGGGACCTGACGCCGCTCGAAACCGATCTGCTCGCGATCTCCGACGGCGAGCGCGCCTACTCCGAACTGCTTGCGGCGCTGCGCGAAGCGCACGGCGCGCGCGCCACGGCGGTGCGCACGGCCTTGCGCCGGCTCTGGGATCTGCGCCTGCTCTCCTTCACTCCCGCGGCCGCGTCGGCAGCGAAAGGAAGAACCAAGCGCTCAACGAGCCGCCGAGGATGACCGAAAGACGGGCCCAGAGCGGCCCGTCGCTCAATCCCCACAAGGCGAAGGCCATGCCGCCGGCGGTCATCAGCACGAAAGCCATCTTCAGTCTCCACCGGACACCCCGGCCCGCGCGCCAGTCGCGGATCGGTCCGCCGAGCAGCGGATGCTCCACCAGCCAGGACTCCAGCCGCGGCGAGGCGCGCATGAAGCACGCGGCGGCAAGCACCAGGAAGGGGCTGGTCGGCACGACGGGCACCAAGGCCGCAACCAAGCCGATCGCGAGCAGCAGAAAGCCGCCGATGCTCCAGAGCCAGCGCACGTCCGGATAGCCTAGAATAGAGGACGACTTTGACCTACAGAAAGCGTTGAACATGGAAGCCGCCAAAATAGCGATCACTGCCGAACCCCAGGTCATGCCGAACAATTGCCTGTTCCGTGTGGACCGCAGCTTGTTCGTCGGAACCATCTACATCAGTGACCCGGAGTGGGCGCAGACTTGGTCGCCCCTGGCAGCCGCCTTGTTCAAGGAGGTCGAAGGCCTCAAGGGCGTCCGCATCGCCGACGCCGAAGTGGTGATCTCGATGAAGACGGTGCCGCCGGATTGGCGCGCCGTGGCTCGGGCGGCAGGGCAGGCGATCCGCACGCACCTGCAGGCGGACGGCAAGGTCGTCGCAGCCGGCGCCATCGAAGCTCTGGGCGGCCACGATCTTCTGCGCGCGCGCGCGCAGAAGGTGATCGAGGATGAGTTGAATCCGATGCTCGCCAGTCACGGTGGCTGGGTCGAGATTCAGGCCAGCGACTCCCAGGACATCTACATCACGATGGGCGGAGGCTGCCAAGGCTGCGGTTCCGCGGCCTACACGATGAAACAGGGCGTCGAAGTGGCGCTCCGGCAGGCGGTGCCGGAACTCGAGAACATCTACGACGCGACCGACCACGCCTCGGGCGCGAATCCCTACATGTAGGCCCAAACCGGTTCGCTACGCTGCGCGCGTGGCAGATTCCTTCCCGTCGGCCTCCGTGCCTGCGTGCCCGAACTGCGGCGCCGCGCGGGATCAAGACTATTGCCCTTCCTGCGGGCAGCCGGCGCGCGATCCGCGCCGCGACGTCAGTTCCCTCGTCGCAGAGGTCTTCGGCAGTTTCTTCTCGGTGGACGGCCGGGTCTGGCGCTCCGTGGTGCCGCTGTTCTTCCGCCCAGGGTTCCTGACGCGCGCATGGATCGACGGCAAGCGTGCCGCTTACATGCCGCCGCCTCGGATTTTTCTGTTCTTCACGATCCTGCTGTTCCTGTGCGTCCAGATGGGGACCAGCACCACCGACATTCTGCTCGGCAAGCAAGACGGCGGCACCGTGGTCACCATCGACGGCAAGCTTCCCGGTGAACTCGACGACGAGGAGATGGGAAGACAGTTCGAGCTTCCGCTTCCGGGTTTCTGGCCCTTCACCCTCATCGAGGCGCGGCTCAAGGCGCAGCAGGAGAAGTTCCGGCAGCTCAACCAGAGCGAGCAGGTCTACCTGCTCACCGAACGCGGCCTGCAGCTCGCGCCGATCGGCGTGTTGCTGCTGCTGCCGCTGATGGCCTTGTTCCTGAAGCTCTGGTGGCTCGGAACCGGCGCGCTCTACGTGGACCACTTGGTCTTCTTGATGCACTCCTACGCCTTCGTGTGCGGCCTGATCACAGCGACCATGCTGCTCCCGCTGCCGGGATGGTCCAACGCGGGCGCGTTTCTGGTGATCCTCGCGCTGCAGTTGCTTTACTTTCATCGTGGCATGCGCCGGGTGTACCAGCGCGGCTTCTGGCGCACGCTCGCCGGCACCTTGCTCGGTGGCTTCACCACGACCTTCGGCGCGGTCGCAGTGGTGGCGGTGCTGTTGGCCTACGGGCTGCTGACCGTGTGAGGCTCAGGCGGGCCGCTACGGATCCGGGAAGTCGCGGTAGAGCGCGGTAGGCAGGGTGCGATCCACGCCCCTACTGCTGCATGGCGCGCAGCATCCAGGCGGTCTTCTCGCTGACCTCCATGCGTTGGGTCAGGAGGTCGCAGGTGACTTGATCGCTCACGGCCTCGGCGGACGCGAAGAGCTCGCGCGCGGTTGCTGCGACCTGTTCGTGCCCTTCCATCAGATTCCTCACCATTTCCATCGCGCTCGGCGGGGTCTCGCCATCGTCGTCGTCGAGCGAAGAGAGTTGCACGAAGGCTTTGTAGGTGCCGGGAGCGTATTCGCCGAGCGATCGAATGCGTTCCGCGATCAGGTCCGCCGCGATCCAGAGTTCGGTGTACTGCACCATGAACATCTGGTGCAGCGCCTGGAACATCGGGCCTTCGACGTTCCAGTGGTAGCTGTGGGTCTTCAGCTGCAGCGTGTAGGTGTCCGCGAGCAGACGGCCGAGACCTTCGGCGATCTGCCCACGCGCCTCTTCGGAAATGCCGATGTTGGGTTGCATCGGCAGCATTCTAGGACGGGTTCTCCGCTAGTTCACGACGGTGCCGATGAAGTTGGACGCCTCGGCATTCTGCGCCGCCTGGAACCAGACCGAGTGGCCTTGCGCCGCGACCGGGATGTGCACGTTCAGCGCAGCCACGCCGGCACCGCTGGCGGTGGCGTTGCCGAGCAGCGCGGGAGCGTCGAGTGCGAGCACGATCGAAGCCTGTGGGATCGGCGTGAGCCCGGTGCCGGCGGTCGAGAAAGCGAACCACACCCGCGCGCCGATGTTCGCGCCGGAAACATTGAACGTGGCCGACTGGCCCGCGTTCAGGTTCGCGACCTGCAGCAACAATCCGCCGGTCGCCGCCTGGATCACGGCGCCTTCGAGGTTGATGCGCCCGCGACCGAAGATGTCGTCATCACCTGGCGCGCCAAGATCGTCACAGCCGCGGTAGAGCCGCTCTTCCACCTGCTCCGGAGTGAGGTAGGGGTTGATCGCGTAGATCGTCGCCGCGACGCCGTTGGTCATGGGCGTAGAGAAGGAGGTGCCGCTGGCGGGTCCGTAACCACCGCCGAGAGTCGAGCACCAGATGTCCACGCCGGGCGCGGCGCAGTCGATGGCGGTGCCGTAGGACGAGAACCAAGCCTTCGCATCGCTCTGATCCGTGCCGGCGACCACGATCACGTTGGCCCAATCGAAGGAGGAATGATTCTGGTTGTAGTTGTCGGCGGCGTAGAAGTAGAGCGCTCCTTTCGAGCGCACGTAGGCGCCAGTCACGTCCAGCGAAGGCGTCTGCACGCCGGTGTAGGAGGCGCTCACGGTCTTGGCGCCGTTGTCGGCGGCCCAGCGCGCGCCTTCCTCGAGATCCGCGATCGTCGATCCGCCGCTCGAAACATTGCTGACACGGATGGGCATCAACTTCACGTTCCAGCACACGCCCGACACGCCGACGCCGTTGTTGCCGATCGCGCCGATGGTGCCGGCGACACAGGTGCCGTGGCCGTTGATGTCCTGCATCGTTCCGCCTTGCGCCTGGCTGAGGTGCTCAACGGTGTTGTAGCCCGGCACCAGGGAAGCGGCGAGATCCGGGTGGTTGAGGTCCACGCCGGTGTCGGTGTACGCCGCGATCACGCTGGAGGTGTCGGTGATCCAATCCCAAGCGGCTTCGCTGCGGATGGTCTGGTGATGCCATTGATTCCCATACAAGGGATCGTTCGGCGCGCCGAGCGGATAGACCTTCCAGTTCGGCACGACGTACTCGAACATCCCGGTGGCCAACAGCATGGCCGCCCAATCGCGTTCGGCGACGCCTTCGGGAACGCGTGCGAGTAGTTCGCGCACTTCCGGGATCTCTCGCTCCAGATCCGGCGCGAGCAGGGCGGTCGCGGCCGCGAGCTGTTCGAGGTGCGGACGCGCCAGGATGGTGCCCGAAAGTTCGGTGATCCCGGGGCGGTCCACGAACAGGGACAGGCAGTATTCGGGGGTGACCACGGCGGTCTGTTGTGCCGGGAGGAGGAGAAGAAGGAGGGTGAGGGTCATCTGAATCGCGAGGGTCAACCAGAAATCTTAGCATGGGAGCATGCGCCTCTCGTGGATACTTCCCTGCTTCCTGCTCGTCGGCGCTCAAGAGCCGACGGGCGTCGGTTACGACGACACGCCGCGGCTTCCCGGCCAGAAGTGGCGTGTACACGACAAGGCGCGCCCGGCGCCGCCGGTGGTCGCGCCCGGCGCCCACGGCGCGCCGCCCTCGGACGCCATCGTGTTGTTCTCCGGAGCGGATCTGTCCGCGTGGCAGCACGAGGACGGCAGCGCAGCGAAGTGGAAGCTCACGGAAGGCGCGATGGCGGCCGGCGGCGGCGATCTCGTGACCAAGCAGGGCTTCGGCTCCTGCCAGCTCCATCTCGAATGGCGCTCTCCGAATCCTCCCAAGAATGACTCACAAGGCCGTGGCAACAGCGGAGTCTATCTGATGGGCCGCTACGAGGTGCAGGTGCTCGACTCTTGGCAGAACGTGACGTACGCCGACGGTCAAGCCGCCGCGCTCTATGGCCAGCAGCCGCCATTAGTGAACGCGTGCCGAGCGCCCGGCGAGTGGCAGAGCTACGACATCTTCTTCCGCGCGCCGGTCTTCGGTGACAACGGCGCGCTCGCCTCGCCCGCCCTGGTGACCGTCATGCACAATGGCGTGCTCGTGCATCATGCGCAGGCGCTGCTCGGCGCCACGGCCCACCGCGCGGTCGCGAGCTACTCCGCTCATCCCGACCGCCTGCCGCTCAAGTTGCAGGACCACGGCGATCCCGTGGAGTACCGAAACCTCTGGATCCGTCCGCTCGAATAACCGATCGATCAGCATGCGCCGCTTCCTCCCGATTCTTCCCTTCTTCCTGCTGCCGCTGGCGGCGCCCGCCGTCGCGCAGGAAGCCGCCAAGCTCGAACCGCCGAAGCACAGCTTCCTGTGGAAGGTCGAGCGCGAGGGGCTCGCGACCTCCTGGCTGTTCGGCACGATCCACGTGCCCGATGATCGCATCAACATGCTGCATCCCGAAGTGAAGGCTGCGCTCGAGAGCGCGGACGCCTTCTACGGCGAAATCGCGATGGACAACATGGACGAAATGCAGGATCAGTTGCTGAAGGTTGGCGTGTTCGACGACGGCCGGACGCTGAAGGACGTGTTGCCGGAAGCGACATGGAAGCGCCTCGACGCGCGTCTCGGCAAGCACGGCATGAGTGCGCAGATGCTCAGCAAATTCAAGCCGTTCATGGTCAGCATGACCCTCGCGCAGTTGGACATGCTGCCGCTGCTCAGTTCCGGCAAGAAGACGCTCGATGAGCGCTTGTACAAGGTCTCCCAAGCGAAGGGCAAGGAAGTCGGCGGCGTCGAGAAGATCGAGGAACAGATCGAGGCGCTGGCGAACACCTTGACCCTCGAGGAAAGCGTGCAACAGCTCAGCGACACCCTCGACGACATGGACCTCGCGGACGCGCGCGGCATCAGCGATCTGGAGCGGATCATGCGCGCCTGGTTGTCGGGCAGCGAGCGCTACATCCTTGCCCTCGCCATGGAGTCTTGGGACATCGAAGACCCGGTGGATCGCCGCTTCTACGAGGCGCTGCTGATCAACCGCAACCTGCACATGGCGGCACGCGCGGCGAAGAAAATGAAGGAGGCTGCGGCCACGAAGTTCGTCTTCGCCTTCGGCACCTTCCATTTCGTCGGCGAGCGCAGCGTGGTTGAGTTGCTGCGCAAGGACGGTTTCACGGTGACTCGCATGGCCGCGCCGAGTGCGGAACAGGAGGAAGCAATTCTCGCATCCGATCCGTGGTTGGAGCAGAACCAAGCAGCCGCCGAGCTCGAATTAGAACCGGTCGGCGCCGGCGGATGAGACGCGCAATCGCGGCGTTCGTGCTGCTCGCCGCGGGTTGCGCGGCGGAGTTCCCCAACCCCATGCCGCAGAGCATCGTCGTGCTCGGCACCGCTCAGGATGCCGGTCGGCCGCACATCGGCTGCGCCAAGGCTTGCTGCGTGACCGCCGCCGCGCAAGGACAGCACGAACGCGTCGCTTCCCTCGCTCTCCGGTCGCGTCGTGACGCCTGGTGGCTCGTCGATGCCACGCCGGATTTGCCCGCGCAAGTGCGCGCGATGGGTTCGCTGCCCAGCGGCATCCTCCTCACCCATGCGCACATCGGCCACTACACCGGCCTGATGTACCTCGGCCGCGAAGGCTTGAATGCGCGCGGCATGCCGGTGCATTGCAGTGAAGCCATGGCCGAGTTTCTGCGCGAGAACGCGCCTTGGGATCAACTCGTACGGCTCGGCAACGTCGAACTCCGCCCCTTCCGCTCTGGCGAGCGGATCGTGCTCGACGGCGAGCGGCTCAGCGTGGAGGCGATTCGCGTTCCGCATCGCGACGAATACGCCGACACCCACGCCTTCGGCATTCGCGTGGAGTACCTTCAGCCACTGCTCTACTTGCCTGACCTCGACCGCTGGGAAGACTGGGAACGCGATCTCGGCGATGTCGCCGCCGCCTACCCGCTGTGGTTGGTGGACGGATCCTTCTTCAGCGGCGACGAACTCGGCGGCCGAGACATGAGCGTGATTCCGCATCCGCCCGTCGTGACCACGATGGATTTGCTTGAGGAGCGAGTGCGCGCAGGCCGACTCGAAGTGTGGTTCACGCACCTCAACCACACCAACCCGCTGTGGGATCCAGAGTCCGCCGCCGCTCACGAGACCGCCCGCCGAGGCTTCGGCGTCGCGCGCACGGGGCAGCTGTTCCGGTCCAGCGACTAGCGCGTCGGGCGCTTGATCAGCGTGGTGTAAGCCTGCTCGTGGATCAGCGGCTTCCCAGCGGCGTCGCGCACGCCATGCGCGAGCAGCGCGTGGACGAAGCCCTCGCGCAGACCGTCGACTTCGAGTTCGACGGAGCGGCCGTCCGCTGCGGGGTGCGCAGCCGTGACGCGCAATGCCTGTGTCTCGAAGGGCTCGCTGCCGTAGGCGCTGTGCCACTCGTAGGTCCACGAGGAGTAGGCGAAGGCTTCTTTCGTCAAGGTGGCGGGGTCCGCCGGGCGCGTGAATTCGATCCGGAAGCCGCCGGGTCGTGCGCGCACCGCGAGAATTTCAAAGGGCGTTTCGCCGCTCCACGTCAGCCGCTGTAGGCCCCATGATTTCGTTCCCAGTGCCGGCCAACCGCGGTCGCTCATGCCGACGATCAGGCCGCCCTCCTCGTCGAAGGCGACGCGGATCACTCCGCTGACCAACCCACGCCGGAACGGGAAGCAGGTTCCCTGCCAGACGCCGTCCACTTCCTCCAGGAAGACGCGGATCACCGAGGCTTGGTATTGATCGCCGACGAAGAGTTGGCCGGTGAAGGGACCAAAGGCGCCGCCGGTCTGATCCCAGGCGAAGCCGCTCGGAGAACGGCCCATGACGTCGTAGGGAAACCACACCGCCGGCAGTTGGAAATGAGGAACGGTTTTCGCAGCCTCCGGCATCAGCATCCCGTCCACCGGCTCGCCGGGATACTCGACGCGTGATGCCGGCAGCTTGGCGGACTCGATCCCCCACGGGTGACCATGGAAATCGCCCTCGCGCAGCACCGAGAGTTTCGACGCGCCGCACCACTCGCCCTGGTTGTCGGTGTAGAACACCGTGCCCCCCGGCGCCACGCCGACTCCGGCCGGCGAGCGCAAGCCCGCGCAGACCGGCTGCATCTCGCCGTCGGGCGTGATGCGCATCGCCCAACCGCGCCAATCCACCGGGCCGAAGGCCTGCGCGCCGAAGGGGCGGTTCAGCGTGACCCAGAAGTTGCCGTCCTGGTCGAGCGCGGGGCCGAAAGCGTACTCGTGGTAGTCGCCGCTGGTCGGCCAGTCGTCGCAGAAGGTCTCGAAATCGTCGGCGCGACCATCGTCGTTAGTGTCCCGAATGCGCGTGAGTTCGCCGCGTTGCACGGTCCACACCCAGCCTTGGTAATCGAGCAAGCCGAGCGGTTCCTGCAAACCGTCGCACCACAGCGAGAACTTCGGCGCGCCGTCCCAGGCTTCCTGAATGCGCCAGATCTCGCCACGCCGTGTGCAGGCGAGCAGTTCGCCGGGACCGAGCGGCAGCAGACCGCCCACTTCGAGCACGGCTCGCGGCGGCGCGAGGCACTCGGCCGCAGGATAGTGCTCGGCTTCGCCGGGCACGGAGATCTGCGTCGCGAGCAGGATCAGGAAATGAATCACCATGACATGCGCACCTCGAAGTTCGTGGTTCCGGTAGGCAGATCGACCAGGAGTTCTTGAGCGCCGGAAGCCGTGCGTAGAGAAACCGACGGCAAAAGGATCTGCAGCCGCATGCCATCCTCGGACTCCCACCAACCATCGCGCGCCCTCGACCATGACCCTGCAACGCCGGCGCGCAGAGTCCAGTTCTCGCGGCTGGGCACCTGCACCGTGAAGCGGCGAACGAGCACGGCGCCGCCTTCGGCATACTCAGGCTCCACGGACTCTTCGACGTAGAACTCGCCGCAGTGGTAGCGGAAGGTCGGCCGATCCTGCGCGTCGCGCCGGTGGCCGAGCGATCGCCATCCCGCTGAAGCGCCGGTGGCGGTGGGCCACGCGGCATCAGGAGTGTCGAGCCGCGCGAAGGCGGGTCCCTGAGGAAGGAGGCGCACCGCTTCGCCAGCCGGCCGTTCGAGCGCGCCGGCGCGGCCGTTCCAGGTGCCGGCGGCGTTGAAGAAATCCCCTCGCCACACCTGCATCAAGCGCACGTGTTCGAAGTCGAAGGAGAGGTGCACGCGTTCGGGGAAGCCGACGTTCATGACGCGCGGGCTACCGCCTTCCATGAAGGCGCCGAAGTAGATCGGCCGCGAAGTCGGCACCAGCGCGTAGGCGCCCTCTTCCATCACCAACCCGTCGGGCAGAGGCAGGCTCGAACCGAGCGAGAGCCACGCCCAGAGCGCGTCGATTTGCCGGCGCGCATCGCCGCCAAGGATCTCGCCCGCGATCGAGCGGCCGCCGGCAAAAAACACCGGCATGCGCGTGCCCTTGCGCATCGCGAGTGGATTCTCCATCCAGGCGCGGAACCAGGCCGCGTCGAGGCGTGAGGCGATGGCGGTGAGGTCCATCGCCTGCATGCCGCTCGCGGCGTGGCCTGCGACCGGATGGCACTGCACGCAGTTCAATCCGCCGTTGCCAGCCAGCAAGCGTCCGGCCTCGACCAAAGCGGGATCGAACTCGGGCGGCTGATCTTCACCGTTCCGCCAATCGGCTTCATCCAGGGCCGCGGCGAGTCCGCGCGTCTGCTCCGCGGCGAAGCGGGGCATCCGCGCGTGCAGATAGGGACGCACGCCGCCGCGCCCTTCGAGGATGGCTGCAATGGCATCGGGCCGCAGCTTGGCGCCGACACCGTCCAGCGGGGGCGGAATCCTTCCTTCGTCCCCCACGTCGCCCTCTCCCGTGAAACTCGCGGTGTGTTGCGCCGACGGTCCGCCGGCGCCGGCTCGCGTATGGCAAGCCGTGCACTGCATGCGCGTTAGATCGTGGCGCACGCGCTCGCTTGCGGACAGCGGCTTTCGCAACTCCGCGCGTTGCGCCACCAAGGCGCGCAAGGCCTTGCGCTGTTCCACGTCAAAACCATAATCCGCACTCGCGGCGCTCGGCGAATCCGCCAAACACCCCTTCTCCGGATCCAAGATTTCCCAGGCAAGCTGTGGACGCGCTTCTTCGAGCGGAGCGATGCCGCCGTGGCAGTTTCCGCAACCCGAGCCTGCGAAACGCGCGAAGCCGCGTTCAACGCGTTGCGGATCGGGCGTCATCGTCTTGAAGCCGAGTGGCTCATAGACCGGCGCGCGCACCACAAGTTGCTCGGCACCGAGCGGCGCCTTGACGCCGCCGCGCACAATCCACGCTTCCAGCGTTTCACCGCCTTCCGCTTCGAACATCTTCACCTCGACGCGATGCATGCCCGCTGCGAGCAGCACCGTGGCTTCGACGCTGGCTGGCGCGTGATGGCCATCGTTGTCCACGACGAGTTCGTCGTCCACCCAGAGTTGTGAACCGTCGTCGCTGTTCAAGCCGAAGCGGATGCTTTCTTCGGCATCCAGCGCGAGCCAGCCTTCGAAGCGATAAGCGAAGCGCTCCGACCGGTGGCCCTCCAGCAACGCAATGCGATTACTCACGCCGGTTCGCGTCGGCTCGGCCATGGAGATCGCCGCAAGGTCTGGCGGTAGCCCGCCTTCCAATCGGTACTCGAAGTATTCCCAACGCACACCGGGCGCCAGATCCTCTCGCGCCGGTCCTGCGGCGTGTTGAGCGCGCAGCAGGTAGGCGGCAAGCGCCTCGGACTCCGCCGTGGTCAACGCGAAGTCTGGCATGCCGCCGGCCGGGCGCTGCGCGAAGGGATCGCGCAGGAACTCGGCCAAGGTCGGCAGATCGGTTTTCGACGCGAGGGCGCGGGCCTCCAAGGCGCCGTCTGGATGGCAAGCAGCGCAAGCCAAGCGCGCGAACAGCGTCGCGCCTTCCTCGATGCGCCACGCGTCCGGCCGAGCGGCGCGCGCCTCGAAGGGTCCACCCAGGCTCGCCAGAAAATGCGTGAGATCCTCCACGGCTTCTCGGCGATCGGTAGCGGGCAAGGCGTGGAGCAGCTCCGGCATCCGGCTGCCGGTGCGCGCTGCGTGTCCCCCACGCAGCCATGCGCGCAAGCCGTCGGGAGCCACCCGAGCGCCGATGTCGGCCAAGCTCGGCGCGCCGAGCGAGCGCAAGCGCGCCACCGTTTCCTCAGGCGCGGTGTGACACGCCAGGCACTGCGCCTGCGACGCCAGCGCCTCGGCGTCCATCGCGTCGAGCGGAGGAGCCGCCTCTCCACTCGACCACGCGAACAGCGCGACGGCGGCGGAGGCAGCGAGCGACGAGAGCAGGCGCAGCAGCATCGGGGTGCCTCAGCCTAGCGGTGCCCGCCGCCTAGACTGAACGGCGTGCGGGCATGGATCGTCCTTGGCGCAGCCTTCGCTGCGGTGCTGCTGGCTCTCGCCTGCGGCGATGCCACGGCTCCGGCCGAAGCGCATGTGCGTGCACCGCTCGCCCTTGCGACGCTCCCCGAAGCGGAAGCTTGCGCAGAGTGCCACGCGGCGATCGTGCGCAAGTGGCTGCAGCACGGCATGGCCGACGCGATGGGCGCTTTGGATCCCGAGCGCCCGTTCGCGACGCCCTCCGCGACGTGGCTCGATCACTTGCCGAGTGGTTTTCGCTATCGGGTGGATACCGACGAGGACACGGCCATGCTCGCGCAGGAGTTGACGAACCCGCCTGCCGATCTCCCCCCGCCGCGGCGCGAGATTCCTCTGCTCGCGCGCATCGGCGCCGGCGTGCAGGACGTTTCCTTCGCCGCCGTCGAGCAGGGACGCTGGTTCTTCGCTCCGCTCGAACGCTTCACCAAGAGCGGCTGGACGCATGCGCCGTTCCAACAGAGCGGCGAGGGCGCGGGCCTCGCGTTCCGCATCACCTCCGACTGCCTCGGATGCCACACCGACGCGGAGCTCCCGAAACCCTTTCCCGCGCACGACCTCCAAGGCTTTCGCCCACGCGGCATCTCCTGCGCTGCTTGTCACGGCGACGCATCCGCGCACCTGAGGCTGATGCGCGGCGGTGAAGCCGTGAACGAAGGTGCAGGATTGGGCGTGCTCGACCCGGCGCGCCTCTCTCCCGCGCGACAACTCGATCTCTGCGCACAATGCCATCTCGAAGGCGATGCACAGCTCGATCTCACGCCGCACGTGCGCTTCCGCCCTGGTGAAGATCTGCTCGCGCGGCGTGTGGTACTGGTCGCTCAGGAGGCCGGCGCGCGACCCGCTTTCGTGAGTCAGGTCCAACGCCTGGCGTTGAGCGCTTGCTTCCGCGAGTCACCGGAGATGAGCTGCACGAGTTGTCACGATCCGCACTTGCCGCCGCGTCGGCAGG
>JAQBVK010000297.1 GCA_027623585.1 Planctomycetota bacterium | reverse complement strand
CCGGTCAACGGGGTACAGTGCTGCTGCCGTTTCGGCGCTGGTCACCAAGTATTCGGTCTCGCGCGTAAGCGCCATGCCGTAATCGACGCCGCACATGGCGTTCAGCACTGCGTGCGCTTCGTTGGGGTTGGGCGCGTTCTTGGGAATGAAGGCCGACTGATTCCAGAACAGCAGCCCGTCGGTCGGCCAGTTGTTGGTGACGTCGAGACCTCTCTTCTGCAGCACGGCGCGCATCACGATCCAGCCGTACATCGCGTCGACCTCGCCGCTCGACATCATGTTCACCGCCTCACCGAACTGTGTCCACATGGTGCGGAAGTTCTTCTTCTTGGCGATCAGAAACTTGGTCACCTCGTTGAGGTCCTTCGTGTCCATCTCAAACGGCTTCTTGTGCCCCATCGCGAGCGCCGCGGCGGCGATGCTCTGGTGCGCGTCGTCGCGCAACGCGACACGCCCGGCGTACTTGTCGTCGAACAGCACCTTCCACGACTGCGTGAGCGCGGCGTCCTCCGGGATCTTCTTCCTGTTGTAGATTACCGAGTCGTAGCCCCAGAAGATCGGCACCGCGTAGGTCTTGCCGGCGCGCTGGATGGTTTCGTCCTTGAACAGCGGCAGCAGCTTCGCTGCGTTGGGCACCTTAGACAGGTCAAGCGCCATGGCGAGCTCCTGGCCGTCGCGCTCGCCGAGCAGCGGGCCGCGCATGAAGTTGGTGACGCTCACCATCAGGTCGTAGCGCGAAGTGCCGCCCGGCGCGGTCAGCTTTGCCACCGTGTCGGTCGGCGACACGTACGGCAGGTTGTTGACCTTGACATTGGTGGTGTTCTCGACGATCGGGCGCACTTTATCCGGAAGGATCACGCCCGCGAATACCGCGGTGATGGTCTTCTGCTGCGCTGCGGACAAGCCCGGGATGCCGGCAAATGTCGCCGCGCCGATCGCCTGCGCCGAATGCTTCAGGAATGCTCGTCTCTTCATCATGATTTTCTCCGTTTGGTAGAAGACCTCATTGTCCCACTCCATCGGCTCGTTTTGCATAGGTGAATCCCAGCAACGCAGCCGCCATCGAAACCAGGATGATCACGACCGCCATCGCCGGCAGCTCCGGCGCGAGGCGGTCGACGATCATGGTCCAGAACTGTACCGGCACGGTGCGCTCCTCTCCGACCACAAACATCGTGCGGATGAACTCGTCGAACGAAAGGCTGAACGAAAACAGCGCGGTGGCGATGATCCCGGGCCGTATGATCGGCAGCACGATGCGCAGGAAAATCTGCCGCGGGTGGGCACCGAGGTCCATCGCGGCCTCCTCGAGCGCCCGGTCGAAGCGGTGTACGCGCGGGTAGAGCGTCAGGAAGGCGAACGGCAGCACCCAGTTCACGTGCGCGACAAGCACCGTGGTCATCAGCGATGAGCGTATCTCGGCATAGCCGAAGAAGATGAGCAGCACGATGCCGCCGATGATGCCGGGAATGACCATCGGCACCAGCACAAGGTTGAGCAGCACGCCCTTGCCGCGAAAGTCGTGCCGGAACGCGAGCGCGAGGCCGAGGGCGAGCGCAGTGGCGATGAGCGCGGCTGCGATGCCCACCGCAATGCTGTGGCCGAAGGCCGTCAGCAGCACCGGGTTGGCGAACACCACGCGGTACCAGCGCAGCGAAAACACGGAAATCGGAAACCCGGTGATCTCGGAATCGTTGAACGACAGCACCGCGATCATCACCAGCGGCGCGTACAGCACGAAGAAGAAGGTGCCCGCGTAGATCCAGAGCGCGAGCTTCCAGGCGCGGAAGGGATCGCGTGCCATCTAGAAGCGGCCCCCGGTGAACACCTGGCGGATGCCGATCCAGCGTCCAGTGATGAGGAGCAGCATCACCACCACCAGCGCGAGCGTACAGCCGAGTGCCGCGCCGAAGGCCCAGTTGTTGTTGCTCAGGAATTGATCGGCGATCATGTTGCCGTACATGATACCGGAGGGCCCGCCCAGCAGCCGCGGCGTGACGTAGGCGCCGACGCCGAGTAGGAACACCATAATGCTGCCCGAAAGCACCCCCGGCCAGCTCAGCGGCAGCAGGATGCGCCACAACACCGACCAGGGCCGCGCGCCCAGATCGACCGCCGCTTCGATCAGCCGCGGATCGATGCGATCGAGCGAAAGATAGATCGGCAGCACCATGAATAGCGTGTAGACGTAGACCAGGCCGAGGTAAATCGTGCCCTCGTTGTAGATCAGCCAGTCGATCGGCCGGTCGATCACCCCGAGCCACAGCAGCACCGCGTTGATCACCCCGGCGCGGCCGAGGATCGGCAGCCAGACGAAGGTGCGCACCACGTAGCTGGTCCAGAACGGCATGAACAGCCCGATGATGAATACGCTTTTCCACACGCCGCGCAACCGCGTTAGGAAGTAGGCGATCGGATATGACACCAGCAGCGCAATGAGCGTGCTGGCGGCGGCGATGCGCAGCGACTTCACCAGCAGCGTGCCGTAGAGCGGCTCGGAAAGCTGGCGTGCATAGTTGCCGAGCTGGAAATCCGGACGCGTGCCGAAGATGGTGGATTTCCAGAACGACATCGCCACCATGAAGACCAGCGGCGCCAGCCCGAACAGCAGCAGCCACAGCACCGCCGGGGAGGCGAGCAGCCAGGGTTTTCCGATCGGCTTGACTGCAGCCTCGTTCATCTTTCCCGCAGTTTCACCGTTTCTTCGGTGTTTGCTTCATGCGTCGAAGGGTTGACGCAGACCGCGTAATCCCTGCGCGCTCCTTCGACACTCACATAACCCTCGGCGACGTCGCGCGCCACGCGCTGCGGCTCGCGCGCCTTCGGGTCGCCGTAGCCACCGCCTCCCGAGACCTGGAAACGCACCCGGTCGCCGGGGTACAGGCGCCGGTAGATGCCGTGCTCGACCTCCTTGCCGTTCACCGCGAGGCCGTAGCCGCGGCCGTTGCCACCGCCCAAGCGCCCGAGCACCGGGAAGTCGCTGTCCTCCGCGCGCCCTGAGAGCCGCACCGAGCTCGCCACGTAGCCTTCCGCCGGCCCGCGCTCGCCGCCCAGGATCTCGAACTCCACCACCTGCCCCAGGCC
>JAQBVK010000296.1 GCA_027623585.1 Planctomycetota bacterium | reverse complement strand
TGAATCACAAATTCAACAGCTTGGGAATCCCCAATCGATTCAGATAAATCTCATCCCGCTCTAGCTAGTTGCGAGAAGGATTAGGGAACATGGATCTTGGTTTGAACGGCAAGAAAGCCATCGTCTGCGCGGCCAGCAAGGGGTTGGGCCGGGGCTGCGCGATGGCCCTGGCGGGGGAGGGCGTGAAGCTCGTCATCAACTCTCGCGACCCCGATAAGTTAGAGCAAACCGCCGACGAAATTCGGAGCGCGACCGGCGCCACGGTCATCACCGTGGCCGGCGATATCGCGACCGAGAAGACGCGCGCCGATATTCTCGCGGCCTGCCCGGCGCCCGACATTTTGGTCAACAACGCCGGTGGGCCGCCGCCCGGTAATTTCCGCGATTGGGGCCGCGACGATTGGATTCGCGCGATCGACAACAACATGCTGACGCCGATCGAATTGATCAAGGCGGTCATCGACGGGATGATCGAGAGGCGCTTCGGTCGCATCGTCAACATCACGTCGAGCGCCGTAAGAGCCCCGATCGACGTGCTCGGCCTGTCGAATGGCGCACGTGCCGGGCTGACCGGGTTCGTTGCCGGCCTCGCGCGCACGGCGGCGCGGCACAACGTGACAATCAACAATCTGCTGCCGGGCGCCTTCGCCACCGAGCGGATGACCGGCGTGACGCGGGCCATGGCGGAGGCGAACGGGCTTGACCCCGACGCCGAGCTCGAACGGCGACGCTTGTTGATTCCCGCCGAGCGCTTCGGCGATCCGCGCGAGTTCGGACATGCCTGCGCCTTTCTGTGCAGCGCCGATGCCGGCTACCTCGTCGGTCACAATCTGCTGCTGGATGGTGGCGCGTACCCCGGCACGATGTAGCGGGTAGGTGGAGCGACGTGTTGGCGACACATCTGACGCGCGGTGCTCTGGGCGCGCTCGGCGCGGGCCTGGTGCTACTCGTTCTCGTCGTCGCGCCGTGGGCCGACGAGGCGAGCCTGCTCGGGGTCTGGGAGACGCCTGAGGCCAAGTCGAATGTCGAGGTCTACGAGTGCGGGCTAGCGCTCTGCGGGCGCCTTATTTCGCTCAAGGAACCCCTCGACGACGAGGGCAACGAGAAACTCGACCGGCGCAACAAGGATGAGACGATGCACGCGCGGCCGATCGTCGGCATCGAGCTGCTGACCGGCTTCGTCGCCGACGGGCCGGGCACGTGGAGCGGCGGCCACATCTACAATCCCGAGGACGGCAAAACCTATAAGTGCAAGCTCACCCTCCAGGACGACGGAACACTGAAGGTTCGCGGCTTCATCGGGCTATCGATCTTCGGCCAGACCCAGATCTGGCGGCGCCTGCGTTAAGCTGGCGGCTGCTCACGCGACGAATGTGGTCAGGACGCCGCCGCCCGGCCCGCCCTCCCGCCAGTGGCCCGTGCTGAACTCAAGGCGGGCGAGTGCCGCGGGTGGAAATGACTCGCAGAGCCGCGTGTAGTGGGTCTCGTCGCCCTGACCGGCCAGCAAGCGAGCGGCGTCGCCCAGACCGGGGTAATGCGCGACGACCATCAGCCTCGATACATCGTCGTCGGTCGCTCGTATGGCATCGATGATCTGTTTACAGCTCGCCACATAGAGGCGCCGATCGTAGTCGACGGTGGGCTTGCCCGCCCGGAGGTCCCAGCCGGCGTCGACCGCCACTGCCGCCAGGGTCTGGCGCGCGCGCGTGGCGCTTGAGCACAAGACGTGCTCGGCGGCATGGGGTTCCGGCGTGAGCAGGGCGCCGACCCGCGCGCAGGCGGCGAGGCCGCGGTCGCTGAGCGTGCGATCGTGATCGGATACGTCTATCGTGCCACTCTCGGAGTTGGCGTGGCGCATGAGCAGAAGGTATTTCAACCCAGCACTCCGAAGTGGCGGCATCGGCGCGACGCCTGCCTCAAAGGGCGCGGTTCGTCACGCTCATATTTTCATCAGTATGCTTCTATATAGTGCGCACTGATCATGCGAGACCAGAGTCAGACCACCCAAGTCAAGACATGGCCTTGCGAGCCCGGAGCAGGGCCGTGATGCGGGCACTGCCCGAGGAGACCGCCGGGGATTTTGGAGACCGTTCGTGACTGACCGCGCCGCGCTTACGCTTGTCGCCCCCCCTGGCCCTGGGGAGATCGGGCTTGATTCGGCGAGTCGATTCATCAATCGCGAGCTGAGCTGGCTGCGCTTCGACGAACGGGTGATCGAGGAGGCCAATAACGAATCCTATCCGCTGCTGGAGCGGCTGCGCTTCCTGTCGATATCCGCCGATAACCTGGAACGCTTTCATACGGTCCGGGTCGCCGGCTTGGTGGGCCAGGTCCGCGCCAGGATCGACGAGCCGAGCGTGGACGGCATGTCGCCGCGCGAGCAGCTGAGCCAGATTCATGCGGTGACCGAGCGCCTGATGGCCGCGCAGCAGAGCTGTTGGCGCACCTTGCGCGGCGAACTCGGTCGGGCGGGTGTCGGCGTCCTCGACCGTCAGGACCTCAGCGCCGAGGACGTGTCATGGCTTGAGAGTCGGTTCGAGACTCAGTACCTGCCCGTGCTGACGCCGCTCGCGATGGATCCGGCCCATCCGTTCCCGTTTATCCCCAGTCGGGGCTTCGGCCTGATCTTGCGGCTGGAGCGTCCCTCGGATTCGCGCGTGATGAACGCGGTCGTTCTTCTGTCGCACAAGATCGAGCGCTTCATCCGGTTGCCCGGCGCCGCGATTCGTTTCATCTCGCTCGAGAATCTCGTGCAGCTGTTTCTCGACAAGCTGTTTCCAGGTTTTGAGGTGCGTGGCCGGGGCTTGTTCCGGCTGCTGCGTGACAGCGACGTCGAGATCGAGGAGGAAGCCGAGGACCTGGTTCGTTTGTTCGAAAGCGCGCTCAAACGGCGCCGGCGCGGCGACGTGATTCACCTCCAGATCGATGCCGACACACCTGAGGATCTACGCCGCTTCGTCGCCGATAAGCTGGAGTACCGCTACGACGAGATTACCGTCGTCGATGGCATCCTCGGCCTCGTCGATACCAACCAACTGATCGTCGACGAGCGCCGCGATCTGCAGTTTCCGCCCCATCCCGCGCGCTTCCCC
>JAQBVK010000295.1 GCA_027623585.1 Planctomycetota bacterium | reverse complement strand
CACCGATGCGGTGTTCACGATGAGCAACGGAGCAGCTGCCGGCGTCGCGCCGGCCGTGCAGGCGATCCCCGCCGGGCGCGCCTCGCTGGAGCGCAGCGACGCCCGGCTGGGCGTGGCGCTGATCATTCCGACGACGATCTTCTTCGTGGTGCTGATCGCGTTTCCGCTTTTCCAGGCGGTGCTGCTCAGCTTCTACCGGATCTTCACGCCCTCCCTCGCCGGGCCTTACGTCGGCCTCGACCTGTATCTCGAGCTGCTGCGCGACTCCGAGTTCTGGACCTCGCTCGGCAACAACTTCATCTGGACGGCGAGCACGCTCTTCCTCCAGGTGACCGTCGGCATCGCGGTGGCGATGATGCTCCACCAGGACTTCCCGCTCCGCGCGGTGGCCCGTTCGCTGGTGCTGTTCCCTTATCTGCTGCCGATGGTGGTGGCGGTGCTGGTGTGGCGCTGGCTGTTCAACGACCTCTACGGCCTGCTTAACTACCTGTTCGTCGCCTGGGGGCTGGTGAGCTACCCGATCGACTGGCTCGGCGTGATGCCGAACGCGATGATCAGCATCGTGCTGGTGGGTGCGTGGAAGTACTTCCCCTTCGTGGTCATCTGCGTCCTCGCCCGGCTGCAGACGATTCCCGAGCAGCTTTACGAAGCGGCGATGATGGACGGCGCCAACGCGTGGCAGCGGTTCTGGGACGTGACCTTGCCGCAGCTCCGCGGCGTGCTGGTGATCGTCATCCTCTTGCGCGCGATCTGGGACTTCAAGGAGTTCGACCTGATCTGGCTGATGACCGGCGGCGGTCCCGTGGTCGGCACCCAGACGTTGCCGATCATGGTCTACAAGCAGGCCTTCCCGCTGTTCCAGTTGGGCAAGGCGGCGGCGGTCGCGGTGATCATGTTCATCATCATGCTGGTGTTCATGTTCTTCTACTTCCGAACCTACGGCCGCGATCGGGGGAGCTGGTAGCCATGGAACGCAAGGGCCCCGCCGCGATCGTCAAGAAGGTGCTGTTCACGCTGTTTGCGTGGGCGATCGTCCTGCTGGTCGTCTTTCCGCTGGTCTGGATGACGGTCACCGCATTCAAGCCGGAGACCGAGCTCTTCATCCAACCGCCGACCTTCCTGCCGCTGGCGCCGACGGTGCAGCACTTCCTCAAGCTGCTGCTGACCACGCCGTTCCCGATCTACGCGCGGAACAGCGTCATCGTCTCGGTGCTGACCACGATGGTGGTGATCGTGGTGGCCACGCTCGGCGCGCACAGCCTGGTCAAGTTCAACTACCGCGGGCGCACCGCGGTGGCGCAGATGATCCTATTCACCTATCTGCTGCCCTCGGTGGTGCTGGTCATCCCGCTCTACCTGATGTTTGCCCGCCTGGGCCTGACCGACAGCTTGGCCAGCCTGGTCACCGCCTACACCACCTTCGCGCTGCCCTTCGCGCTGTGGCTGCTGCGCTCGTTCATGGCGGCGATCCCGCCCGACCTCGAGTTCGCGGCCATGGTCGACGGGGCATCGCGGATGCGGGCCTTCGTCGACGTGATCCTGCCGCAGGCCCTGCCCGGTATCATCTCGACGTCGCTGTTTACCTTTATCAATGCGTGGAACGAGTATCTCTACGCGCTGGTGCTGATCAATCGCGATGTGCAGAAGACGTTGCCGCCCGGCGTGATCGTCATGCTGGTCACCGGCTTCAACATCGAGTGGTCGCTGCTGATGGCCGCCGCCGCAATGATGGCGATTCCGCTGCTGGTGGTGTTCGTGTTCATGCAGAAGCACCTGACTCGCGGCTTCGGCGCCGGCGCCGTCAAGGGCTAGACGGCTTCGGATGGGGACGATTCAAACGGGGATCGCACAATGGCACAGGTGAGACTGCAACAGCTACGCAAGGTGTTCGGGGAGAACACCGTCGCCGTCGAGAACCTCGATCTGGTGATCCAGGAGGGCGAGTTCCTGACTCTCCTGGGCCCCTCGGGGTGCGGCAAGACGACGACGCTGCGCATGGTCGCCGGGCTCGAGAGCCCGTCGGCGGGCGGCATCTTCTTCGGCGACCGGCTGGTCAACGACGTGCCGCCGGCCAAGCGCGACGTGGCGATGGTGTTCCAGAGCTACGCGCTCTATCCGCACATGACCGTGAGCGGCAATCTCGAATACCCGCTGAAGAAGCGCGGCTTTGCGGCGAGCGAGCGCCAGGGCATGATCAAGCGCACCGCCGAACTCCTGCAGATCACCCCGCTGCTGGAACGCAAGCCGCGCCAGCTGTCGGGCGGCCAGCAGCAGCGCGTGGCGCTCGGCCGGGCGATCATCCGCAATCCGGAAGTCTTCCTGCTCGACGAGCCGCTCTCCAACCTGGATGCCAAGCTGCGCGCCTATATGCGGGCCGAGCTGATCCAGCTGCACCGGCGGATCGGCAAGACGATGATCTACGTCACCCACGACCAGCTCGAGGCGATGACGATGTCGACCCGCATCGCCATCATGAACGAAGGCAAGCTTCAGCAGCTCGATACCCCCGACGCGGTCTACAACCGCCCCCACAACCAGTTCGTCGCATCGTTCATCGGCACGCCTTCGATGAATTTCATCAAGGGCAGCATCGCCGACCAGGGCAGCATGGTGCGCTTCACCTCGCCGGTCGCGACCGTCGACCTGCCGCGCGACAAGGCGGCGAAGGCCAACGGGCGGTCGGTGGTGGTCGGGGTCCGGCCCGAAGACGTCACCATCGGCAGCGGCGCCTTCAAGGGCGAGGTGACGGTGGTCGAGCCGACCGGCTACGAGACGATGGTCTTCGTCAACCTCGGCGGCCAGGATCTGGTGGCCCGCGTGCCGGCCGACAATCCGGTCAAGGCGCAATCGACGGTGTCGCTCGGCTTCCGCACCGACCGCATGCACCTGTTCGACGGCGAAACCGGCGCGTCGCTGCGCGCCGGTTGATCGGCGGGGCGGGGACGTTCCCCGCCCGCTCCGAACGGCGATGAACGTCCTCATCCTGCCGGGTGACGGGATCGGCCCCGAAATCTGCGCCGCCACCCGCGCGGCCCTCGAGGCGATCGAGCGGCGGTTTGCCCTTGGGATCGCCTTCGATGAGGCGGCGATCGGG
>JAQBVK010000294.1 GCA_027623585.1 Planctomycetota bacterium | reverse complement strand
TACTACACCCTATTCACCATTCCAGTGATCCTGCCCTTCTACTTCTGGGACAAGGCGCGCCAGGAGCGGCTGATCGCCGACAACGACCGGGACTGGGTGCTCGTGCGGCCCGGCGTGCTGACCAACGGCGCGCGGCGCGGCGGCTGCCGGCACGGGCGGAAGCTCGGCAGCTTCGTGGCGACGGTGCGGATCCCCCGAGCAGACGTCGCGGCCTTCATGCTCGACCAGCTCACAGCGGACGACTACCTGCGCGCCGCGGTCGGCATCGCCGCGTAGCAAGCGGCGATCGCGCCGACGACTTCTTCGCGCTGGGCGCGGGTGATGCCGGGGTGGATCGGCAACGCGAGCACCTCCGCGGTGGCGCGCTCGGTGTGCGGGAGGTCGCCGGGTGTCCCGCCGAGTGAGGAGAAGCAGGGCTGAAGGTGCAGCCCCAGCGGGTAGTAGACCGCGCAGCCGATCTTGCGCTCGGTGAGATAGGCCTGCACGGCGTCGCGCTCGCGAGTGCGAATCACGTACTGATGCACCGCGTGCCCCGGCGTGAGTTCGGGCAAGCTGATCGGGCCACCCTGCTCGCCGTCGAGCCCGGCCTCGCGGAACAGGCGCGCATAGTGCTGAGCACCCACACGCCGCGCCGCGTTGAACTCCACCAGTCGCGGCAAATGTTGCAGCAATCCCGCCGCTTGCAGCGAGTCCATGCGGAAGTTGTAGCCGACCTCCTCGTGGTAGTACTGGCGACCTCCGCCGTGTTCGCGGAGCCGTTTCATGCGCTCGGCGATCGCTTCCTGTTCGCTGCTGACGAAGCCCGCGTCGCCAGGCGCGCCGAGATTCTTGGTCGGGAAGCAGGACCAGGCGGCCGCCTCTCCGAAGCCGCCGACGGTGAAGTCCGCGTGAGCGGTGCCGATCGCCTGCGCTGCGTCTTCGATCATGGCGACGCGGCGGCCGGCGGCGGCGTCGACCGCGGCGCGAATCCCGGGTAGTTCGGCGGCGCGGCCGTAGAGGTGGACGGGCATGACCGCCCTGGTGCGCGCCGAGACCTTGGCGGCGGCCGAGCGCGCGTCGAGGCAGTAGGTCTCCGGGTCCACGTCGGCGAAGACCGGCGTGGCGCCGACGCGCGCCACTGCGCCCGCGCTGGCGAAGAAAGTGAAGGCCGGCACGATCACTTCATCGCCGGGACCGACGTCGAGCGCGCGCAGGCAGAGCACCAGCGCGTCGGAGCCGTTGCTGCATCCGAGCACGTGACGCACGCCGAGGAAGGCGCGCAAGGCGGCTTCGAGTTCGCGCACTTCGGGGCCGTTGACGAAGCCGCCGTGCTCGAGCACCCGCGCCCAACGCGCGAGGATGGAGAGGCGAGCGGCCTCGTCGAGGTTGTAGTGAATGTCGAAGAAGGGGACGGGCATGGCGGCGTCTTGAGTCTATTCCCGCGCCCGCCACGGTGCGGTTGCGGGCAGCGCGTCATGCCCGTCGAAGGCCCTCATCATGGTGGGCTAGGATGGAGGCGGTCTCAGTGATGGACGACGCGACTCGCTCCGATGCTCCTCTCGACCTCGTCACGGTCTACACCGGACCGATGTGGCGCGTGCTGCTCCTAGAGGGCCGGCTCCTGGCCGAGGGAATTCCGGTGCTCGTCCCCGATCGCATGATCAAGACGATCGATCCATTCATCACCGGCGCGAACGCCTTCGACTTGCGGCTGCAAGTGCCTGCGGAAAACGCCAAAGCGGCAACAGTGATCATCGCGGAGGGCGAAGCCACGGAGCGCGCCGCTCCTGAGTTGGATCCCGCAGCCAAGGAAGTCCTTGAAGTGGAGCGGCTCGGACGCCGCCTTTGTTACGCAGCCATGTTCGGCTTCACCAGCCCACTCACGCTCTGGTACGCCGCGCCCTACTTGCACCGGGCAGCGGCGCTCGAGTTGAAACCGCGCGGGCACGTCTATGCATTGGCATCCATCCCGCTTGCGATCCTGTTGATGATCGGAGCCATGGTCATGTTCCCGGCCTTGCTGATCGTGGTATGGCTGAGCGTGGCGGGCATCGTGCGGATCGCTGCACCGATGAGCGTGCGCGATCCTCGTTGAGATCGCCGAGGGCGCGGCTCAAGGAAGCCTGAATCATTCCTGAACGGAACTCCAAAGAGATTCTTCGTCGTTTCAGAGTCGCCTCAGGTTCGAGGGATACGGTTGATTTGAACGAGGGCCATTCCGGCTCTCCCGCAACTCAACATGACCACCCTCAAGATGATCCTGCTCTCCGCCGCGGTACTGTCCGTCGGCGCCACCGCCGTGATGATGATTCCGGGAACGGACACCACCGCGCACGCACTCAAGGTCGCCGGGCACATCGACGCCCAGTCTGACTACTGGGAAACGATCGCGAGCATCGCGAACCAGCCCGGCAACCACGCCGCCCTGCTGCAAGACGCGAAGGACGAGCGCGACGAGGCGCACGAGTTGGTCAACGACCAGTTCGACGCCCGCATGGAGGTCGTCGCCGTGCTCGGCAACGCGATCTACCAGCCGAACCTGCAGCCCAACGAGTTCTCCTCGACGGTCACCAACACCTACATGCCGCTGATCGTGGGCCGCATCCTGACCTACAAGAAAGTGGTCGGCACCGATGTCGAAGAGATCGTCGTGACCACCGAGCCCGGCAGCAAGAACGTCAACGGCATCGACTGCGCCATCGTGCGCGACACCGTGACGCTCAACGGCGTGTTCCTCGAAGACACCTACGACTGGTTCGCGCAGCGCAACGACGGCAACGTCTGGTACCTGGGCGAGATCTCGATGAACTTCGACGAAGACGGCTTCGTGGAGGACATCGAAGGCAGCTGGCGCTACGGCAAGGACGGTGCCCAGCCGGGCATCGTGATGATGGCGAACCCGCAGGTCGGCGACGCCTACCGCCAGGAGTACTGGATCGGGGAGGCCGAAGACGTGGGGCGCGTGATCGCGGTCGGCGTGTCGGTGACGGTGCCCGCCGGAACCTACCACAACTGCATCGTGACCCAGGATTGGGTGCCGCTCGAGCCGGATGGCATCGAACACAAGTACTTCGCCCCGGGCGTCGGCCTCGTGCTGGAGCTGGATCCCGACAGCGGAGAGCGCACAGCGCTGATCAGCATCCAGTA
>JAQBVK010000293.1 GCA_027623585.1 Planctomycetota bacterium | reverse complement strand
TGCGCAAGACCGAGGTCTGGGACGCCTTGCGGGCGGACCCCGACCGCGTGTGGAGCACCGCAGAGCTGATCGCCTACGCCTACGACGATGAGCCGCTCAGCTCCCCCGGCAGCGCCTTCGACTACGCCGACACCAATTACGTGCTGCTCGGTGCGGTGGCAGAAAAGATCGAAGGCCGCGGTCTCTTCGATTCGGTGCGCGAACGGCTGATCCTGCCGTGGAACCTTCGCGGCGCGGCGCCGTCGGATCGCCGGGTGCTGCCTGGCTTGGTGCAGGGTCATCCCGTGCTGCTCGCCGAAGCCTTGGGGATTCCGCCCCGTACTCTCGTCGACCGGAAATTCTTCATGAATCCGCAGTTCGAGCACGGAGGGGGGGGGATGTACGGCACCGCCGACGTCCTCGCGCGCTGGATCACCCTGCTGCACGCCGGCCCGGTGCTGCCCGAGGCGCTGCGCGCCGAACGGATCGTCGGCGAAGCCGTCGCCGAGGGCGCGCAGGAGCGCTACGGCTTCGGAGCGCAGATGTGGCCGAGTCCACATGGAGAGGCTGCCGGCCATGGCGGTTGGTATCCGGGATATCGCACCGAGACCGCGTGGTTCCAGGAACTCGGCTTGAGCGCGGCGGTCATCGTGAATACCGACGCGCCCCAGGAGGTGAGAAATCTGCGGCGCTTGTTGCTCGACGGCGTGGATGCGTTGATCAACTCTCAGGCGGAGCCGGCGCGTTGATCGCCGCCGTGCTGCTTGCGCTGCTGACGCAGCAATTCACCGCCGAGCCCGCGCCGGAATGGGATGCGTTGTTCTTGCGCCCATTGGGATGGACCGGCGCGGACGGGATCCAATCGATCCCGCTCGATGGAGACGATCGTTCCGGCGGCTTGACGCGCACCGACACGCTCTTCCTCTTCAGTGACAGCTTCATCGGCGAAATCCGGCCCGACGGCACGCGTCATGACGCAAAGCTGGTGAACAACACCGCCGCGCTGCTAACCCGCGACGGTTTCCCGGACGGCATTCGCTTCCACCACGGCGGCACGGCCGCCGCGCCGGCAGCGCTGTTCGTGCCAAGCACGCCCTTGGCGAAGCCGGGCGAGTGGTACTGGCCGCACGACGGCATCGCGCTCGATGGCGCAGTGCACTTCTTCGCTCACCGTTTCCTCCGCAACAGCGGCGGCCTCGGCTTCGCACGCGCAGGACTCGCGGCGATCACGCTGCCGCGCGGAAGTCTTCCGCCCTTTGCGGAAGCGGTGCAACGCGACTGTCCGTTCTACGCGCCGACGACTCCGCTGCGCGCAGAGACTACCTTCGGATGCGCGATTCTCGCGAACACGGCAGCGGCCGGGGCACCGCATCCGGACGGGTGGATCTACGTCACTGGCGTGCGCGAAGCCCCGCTCGACAAGCGCTTGCTTTGCGCGCGCGTGAAGCCGGAGGCGCTCTTGGACTGGACGGCGTGGACCTTTTGGGACGGCGCAGCCTGGACGGCAGAGTTCGAAGCCGCTGCGGCGGTGACCGATCGGGTTTCACCGGAGCATTCGATCACGCCGCTCGAAGACGGCCGCTTCCTGCTGGTGTATCAGGCCGACACAATTTCGCGCGTCGTCGCCGCGCGCATCGGCGTCGCGCCGCAAGGTCCTTATGGTGAACAGATCGACATCTTCACTGGCCCGGCGCCGGAGGCGCCGCAGGTGTGGACCTACAACGCCAAGGCGCACCCGCACCTCTCCGGTCCGCGCGAGCTGCTGGTCTCTTATCACGTGAACCCGACCGACTTCTGGGACAACTTCCGCTACGCCGACGCATATCGTCCGCGCTTCATCCGGGTCGGTTGGTGAGCGCGTAGCCCTTAAGGACGCGCAGGGCCGAGCACGACCGAGCGCGTGATTCCGCCCACCGGCACGCTGCATCCGAGCCTTCTCAACCAGACGATGGTGGCATCCGAGCAGTTGTAGTTGAGGGTGTAGGAGTGACGGGCGGGCACCACGAGCAGTCCGCTGTTCGCGACTTCGCGCGGCACGACGCCAGCCGCTTCGTATTCCTCGTCGAGTTCGTTGCGGAGTTCGATGACCCGGGCGCTCTCCGCCTGAAAGGCTTCGAACGAAGCGCCGCGCCGCGCAATCACGGCGTCGTGTTCAGGCGCCTCTGTGGCGTAGCGCCGGCCCAAGGCCGCGCTGCTGGGCACCGCGAGCGCGTACATCCCGTAGGCCGTGCTGTTGCGTCCTTCTCCGTACCAACCCCAGTCTCCAAAGGCATATTCCACCCAGGCGGCATCGGACTGCGGCGGCGCCGGAAGGATCACGCCCGTGTGTTCGCCTTGCCTGAGCAGATACACCGTCACGGCATCGACCGGCGCCAGCGGGGGATAGGCCGTGGCCACGCATGACGCGCAGAGTCCGGCGATGACGAGGAGCGTCCGCAGCATGGTCGAAGGATAGAGTTTCCGGGCGCGTCCTAGAATGCCGGGATGGAGGCGGCTGAGAGCGCGGCAGATCCTGCGGAGCTCGGCCGTTGGGTCCAGGCGGCGTTGGCTCCGTTGGAGGACTATCTCCAGCGCTGTGCGCGACGCGAAGGGCCGGTCATCGCGCTAAAGCCGGGGCGGGAGTTGCTCTCGGAGCTCGACGCCGAGCGATGGATCCGCGAGGGTGGGATGGATCCGGCCGCGTTCGGAGATTGGCTCGGGCTCTACCTCGATCGCATCACGCGGCTGCACCACCCTGCGTGCATGGGCCATCAAGTCTCGGTGCCCCTGCCGCCCGCCGCAGTGGCGGACCTCGTGGCCGGCGTCACCAACAACGGCTGTGCGATTCGCGAGATGGCGCCGCCGGGCATCGCCTTGGAGCGCGCACTCCTGCGTTGGATGTCGCGTAAGATCGGATGGAATGTGGCGGCAGGCGAAGGCGGCGGCGCGCTGGTGTCCGGAGGTTCACTCGCCAACCTCACCGCTTTGCTCGCGGCGCGCGCGGACGCCGCGCCGGAGGTTTGGGAGCACGGGGCGCCGCAGGATCTCGCCGTGCTGGCGCCGGCCTCTTCTCACTACAGCGTCTCACGCGCACTCGGCGTGCTCGGGCTCGGCGCGGCGGCGCTGGTGCCGGTCGAGACGGACGCGCAGTTGCGCATGCGCGTGGCGGACCTC
>JAQBVK010000292.1 GCA_027623585.1 Planctomycetota bacterium | reverse complement strand
CTTCGGCGGCTGCGGTGCCGCCGTCCGAACGCATCACCCGTAGGGAAGAGTTCGGATGGGCGCGCTCCAAGGCGTGCGCTAATCGACGCAGCGAAGGTCCGACCACCGGCGCAAGCGCGGCATGCGCCCAAACCGTTGCGCCGCGTTCGTACTCTCGAATCTCCGGCGCGTGCTCGTGACCGCTGAACACCGGCACCTCGCGACCGAGCGCGCGCCGCAGCGCCTTGACCAGCGCCTTCTCGCGCTTCTGCTCGGGGCCGGGACGCCAGGCGCGCAGCAGACAGAGCGCGACCGCTTGCGGCTTCTTGGCTGCGACGAGACGCACCGTCTCAGCGATCGATTCCGCGGCTGCGGCGCCGGTGTCGTGCTCAACGATGCGCGCGCGCGGTTGCGGAGGCCGCACGGCATGCGGTTCCAAAGCGTGGAGCGTGGCGCGTTCTTGGCGGCCGATCGCCAGCAGGTCGCCGAATCCCACGTCGGTCACGAACACCGCGCGACCGAGCCGGCCGGTCAGCAGTGCGTTGGTCGCGTGCGTCGTGCCATGCACCAACTCCACGCCCGGCTCGTCTCCGAGCAAGGCGCGCGCGCAAGCCAGCACGGCGCGGCCCGGTTCACGGGGCGTGGTCGGCGTCTTGTGCACGCGCCATCCCCCCCCCTCGTCGGCGATCACTGCATCAGTGAAGGTGCCGCCGGTGTCAACGCCGAGGCGGCGCGCGCGACTCACGGGGCGGCGTCGAGGACGACCTCAACTTCGCGCGTCTCACCGTCTCGCATCACGGTGAGTTTGAGTGTTTCGCCGGCAGCACGACCCAGGAGTTGTAACTCGAGTTCGTTCTGGGAGTTGACCGACTTGCCGTTCACGGCGGTAATGACGTCGCCGAGCTCGACGCGGCCGTCTTCGTGCACTTGCGCGGGGCGCAGGCCGGCGCGCGCGGCAGCGCCGTTCGGTTTGACCTCGGCTACCACCACGCCGCGCAGCCCGCGCGAACGCGTCCAACGATCCGAAGCCGCGCTCATGCCGAGCGAGACCGCGGGGCCGCTGCCGGTGCGAATGATTTCTGGCACCACGCGGTTGACGGTGTCTACGGGCACCGCGAAGCCGATGCCCGCCGAAGCACCGCTCGGGCTAGCGATCATGGTGTTGATGCCGATCAAGCGTCCCGAGCTGTCGAGTAGCGGTCCGCCCGAGTTGCCCGGGTTGATCGCCGCGTCGGTCTGAATCACGCCGCGGATCGGGTTGCCGATGACGGACGTGATCTCGCGCTCGAGCGCGCTGATGATGCCGGTGGTGAGGGTTTGGTCGTAGCCGAAAGGGTTACCGATGGCGAAGACCTTCTGCCCCACCTGCAGATCGACGGAAGTTCCGACGGGCAGGACCGGCAAAGCCGCGCCTGCAGGATCGATTTTCAGAACCGCCAGGTCCACCGAGGGATCCGTGCCGACGACCTGCGCTTCGAGCGGGTCCACGCGGCCCTCCAGATAGACCAACAATCGCTTCGCACCGCGGATCACGTGGAAGTTCGTGACCAGATATCCCTCGGCGTCCCACACGAAGCCGCTGCCTTCCTGCGCGAGTTGCTCGGTCACGCTGCCGGCGAAGAAATTCCGCACCAGCGCGGTGGTACGAATGTGGACCACAGAAGGAGAGGAGCGCTTGAAGAGTTGGACGGTGGCGCGCTCGTCCGCATCGAGCTCGCCGCGCGACGCGATCGGCTGCGCCTGTGCGATGGGATCACGAACCGTGGCAGCGGCGGAATCGACCGGACGAGCGCCGATCACCACCAAAACTGCCAGTGAAGAAAGGAACGCGTACGGGATGAATCTGCGCATCATCGAACTCCTCGCTCACTTACGCAGGAAGCTCATAGAGGATGGCGCATTCCTCGTGGCGCGCGCCGCCCGCGTCTGCCACCGAGAACTTCGGACCGCCGCGGCGGCCGATCATCGTCGCCGAACCAAAGAGCCCGTCCTTACGCACCGCATAGAAAGTGAGGCCAAAGCCGGGCTTGTCCTTCGCCCACAGCGCGGGTTGCCAGGCGGCAGCGCGTTGCGCCTGCTCAGAAACGCGGCGCAGGGCGTGCAAGCAAGCCTCGGTCGGATCATCGCCCATGCGCATGCGTTCGACGATCAGCCAGGAGCCACCGGAGAGGATCGCAGCTTCACCGCGACCGGTAGCGCCGGCGCTGCCGACGGTGTTGTCGCAGTAGAGCCCACAGCCGATCAGCGGCGAGTCGCCGACGCGGCCGGGGATCTTCCAAGCCAAGCCGCTGGTGGTGGTGCAGCAGCCGAGGTCGCCGTTCGGCGCCAGCACGGAGCAATGAATGGTTCCCCAGGGACGCTTCTCGTCGAGGGTCCACGGCGCGTCGGGATCGGCGCCATTCAGCGGCCAGAGCCGGTCGTCCTCCTTGCGCGTGGCTTGCCATTCGCGCCACGCCTTGCGCGAAGTCTCGGTGGAAAGGTCCTGTTCGATGAATCCTTGCTCCAAGGCGAAGCGCTTGGCGCCGGGGCCGACCAGCAGCACGTGGTCGGTGCGATCCATCACGCACTCCGCGACTTGCGCGGGGTGCATGATCCCCTCCAAACTCCCGACCGCGCCCGCGTTGTGACGCGGGCCATCCATGCAGGCCGAATCGAGTTGGATCACGCCGTCTTCATTCGGCAGGCCGCCGTAGCCGACCGATGTGTCCTTCGGATCGGCCTCGACTTGGGCGACGCCCTGCACTGCGGCGCTGACCGGGCGGAGCCGACGTTCCAGCACCGCCGCGCGCGCAGTGGCGACGGCGCCGATGCCGTTGGCGGAAGAAACCGCGATGCAGTCCGCGTCCGCGGGGGAAGGGAGCGATGCGAAAGCACCACGCGGCAGCGCCCCGGCGGCCAGGGCCGCACCAGAGGCACCCAAAAAGGATCGGCGAGTCACGCGGGAGGATTCCACGGCTTGATGATAGTCATGGCCGAACCCGTGCGAGTTTCCTGGAAACTTTGTAGAGTGGGAACAGCATGATCCTGACTGCATCCCTCCTCCTTTTCGCCGCGCAGAGCGCGACGGACGACTTCAACCGGCCGGACTCCGGCAGCATGGGCACAGACTGGCTCGAGCAACAAGGCGACTTCAAGATCGAGTCGAACCAGTGCCGCTCCAACAA
>JAQBVK010000291.1 GCA_027623585.1 Planctomycetota bacterium | reverse complement strand
AGCATGGACAGCGTTTCCGTGCTGCCCTGCGCGGTGGCCTACAACCTCGTCCACAACTTC
Source organism: Planctomycetota bacterium (assembly GCA_027623585.1). Taxonomy (GTDB): domain Bacteria; phylum Planctomycetota; class UBA1135; order UBA1135; family UBA1135; genus JAQBVK01. The sequence continues at coordinate 3,106 of JAQBVK010000291.1, read as the reverse complement.
GTGGACTCGACCTGTCATTATTCCTTCCCCATTCCGGTCTGGATGTCGACCGGGCTCGCGCACGTGCATGCGCGCGCGATCAGCCCCAAGCAGAACTACTTCACCGAGGACAAGTCCTACACTCCGGACGAGAAGGACATCTGGAACTGGCCGCCGCGGATTTACGCGCGGGTCAAGAACGAGGTCTGGACGCCCGCGGCGAAGCTGTTCGCGGCCACCGACGCCGCCGATTTCAAATACACCGATCACATGATGGCCTGGTCGCGCATGGACTACCTGCTGCGCGAACACCCGGCTGCGATGGGCGCCTACCTGCTGGGGGTGAAGGCGCAGATCGCCCAAGGACGGGCGCCGACCTCCGAGGAAATCGCCGCGCAGCATGACCGCGCCTTCGCCGAAGCTTTTGGAATCGATGCGGCGGGCTTCGACACGGCCTGGACCGAGTGGGTGCTGAAAAACTATCCGAAGAAGTAGAGTTCGGAGCCACCATGCTCAGCGTCCCCGTCACTCTGTTGCCGCTCCTCGTCACGCTGCTCGCGTGCGCCCCCGCCGCTCGTGGAGCGCAAGAAATAGAACTCCGAAAAATCGTTAGCGGGCTCAACGAGCCGACCTATTTGCTTTCGCTGCCGGACGACCCGGAGTTGCTGTTCGTGCTGGAGAAGAAGGGGAGGCTCCGCGTCATGAACGGCGCCGGCAAACTGCAGGAGCGCGACGTAGTCGATCTGCGCGAGAAGATCAGCGACGTGAGCGAACGAGGCTTGCTCGGCATGACGTTCCACCCACGTTTCGGCCCCGACAACCGGCAGATCTACCTGCATTACAGCGACCGGCGCGGCGGCACCGTCATCAGCCGCTTCATGCTGCCGCAACCGGAAGCCAATCGGCCGTGGATTGTCGACCCCAAGAGCGAGAAGGTGATCTTCACGCTCGAACAACCGTGGGCGAACCACGACGGCGGCATGATCGAATTCGGCCCCGACGGCTATCTCTACCTCGGGCTCGGCGACGGCGGCGCGGCGAACGACCAACTCGGCGCAGGACAGGATCTCGGCAATCTGCTCGGCAAGATCCTTCGCTTCGACGTGGACGGCGGCGATCCTTACGCGATTCCGAAGGACAATCCTTTCGTCGGAGTCGAAGGCGCCAAGCCGGAGATCTGGGCGTGGGGCGTGCGCAACGCCTGGCGCTTCTGTTTCGATCCGGAGAACGGCGATCTATGGATCGGCGACATCGGCCAGAACAAGTGGGAAGAAATTCACTGGCTTCCGGGCGGTCACAAAGGCGGCGCGAACTTCGGCTGGAATCTGGTCGAGGGCACGCACGACTTCGAGCCGCGCGAGGGCATGGACCGTTCGCAACTGGTGATGCCGGTCTACGAGTTCCCGCACGGTCCGCCGAAGAACCACTGCTCGGTGACCGGCGGCTACGTCTATCGCGGCGAAGCGATCCCGTGGCTGCGCGGGTCCTACTTCTGGGCCGACTACTGCAGCAACGTGATCGGCACGCTGCGGATCGACCGCGAAGGCAAGATCACTGAAGACGTCGACCGAACCAAGCAGCTCGATCCGGGCGGCAAGTTGCGCGCCGTCGCGTCCTTCGGGCAGGATGCCGCACGCGAGCTCTACGTGGTCAGCCTGGCCGGAACGATCTGGAAGATCGTGCCGGGTGAGGCCGCGGGCGGCGACTGACCCCCGGCAGGCGCCCGAGGGCGCTCCGTGGAATGGTCGGGGCGAGAAGATTCGAACTTCCGACCTCTGCAACCCCATTGCAGCGCGCTATCCAGACTGCGCCACGCCCCGACTTGGCCGAATTCTAGTCTCCGCCCGCCTCAGGGCAAGCAGCGAACTCACTCCGAGGGCTCAAGTCGCGTGAGCGGCCTGCCGCCAATGCAGAGCGCGCCTCCCACCGCGCGCATCTTCGGCACATGCCTCTCGGCGCGCCCACCACCTTTCGATCCAGGCAGTTCGCCATTCCGATGGCTCTCGCCTTCGGTCTCTTGACTTCGTGCGGAGGTGGCGGCGAGGATGGCTTGGGAGGCGGCACGCCGGAAGGGCCGCCCGACCTCGGCGATCTCGAAGGCTTCGGCGTATGGCCGGGCGGCGCAAGTGGAGCGGCCAGCGCCGCTTGGTCGCGCAAGCTCCGCGGCATCGTGGGCTACCGGAACTCGACGAATCTCTCTGAGATCTACGAAGCGGCGGGCGCAGCGGGCGGTCTCTATCGCCGCACCTGGAAGCTGCACGACCCGAACTCCGACGACCACATCGGCGACGACTTCTTCCATGCTGACGCAGCGGGCATGCGCCTGTGGCTGCACGTCGTCGGCACTCCTTCCGATCTCTCGCCGCACCCGGAACTGACCAACAACAGCTACGGCACCGGGCTCCCCGAGTACGCGCGCTTCCCGCCGACCGATCCAGTGGCTTGGGCAGACCGCGTACTGGCCGGCATCACGACGATGGAGAACGTCCACGGAGTGACGCCGGAGTACGTCGAGATCTGGAACGAGGTCGGAAGAGCCGAGTGGTTCACCGGAACCTCGCAAGAGATTCTCGACCTCTACGTCGCGGTGGCCACGCGCATCCACGCGGTGCGCCCACAGATCAAGATCGGTGGTCCGGCGCTCGCCGGATGGCGTTCCAAGATGGACGGCACCGAAAGCGTGGTGTTCGCGCTGTTGCGACACGTGGCGACGCAAGGCGCGCCGCTCGACTTCGTGTCCTGGCACCACTACGCCCCCGCCAACGAGATCTTGATCAGCGACATGCCGGCGCGCTGTAAATCACTCGCCACTGCGCTGGGCATCGGACCGATCGAAACCATCGTCAGCGAGTGGAACATCGCGATGAGTGCACAGGGCGCGCTCGGTCCCGAGTTCGATGGCCCGCACTGTGCGGCGAACTATGCCGGTTTTCTCACCACCGCAATCGAGCGCGGGCTCGACGGCAGCATGTTCTTCCTCGACGTGGACGAGGACAACGACCCCGGCATCATCGACTTAGCCGGAGTCAGCCTGGGCGCACTGACCCTGCACGGCATCAAGAAGCCGATCTTCCGCGTCATGGAAGAATCCTTCCAGATGCTCGACGAGAGCACGGTGCCGATCTAT
>JAQBVK010000290.1 GCA_027623585.1 Planctomycetota bacterium | reverse complement strand
AGGCGTCGCTCGCCGTTCTTGCATGATTCGAGGAAGGCGGGCACCGCTTCCACCGAGGGGATCTGCTCGAGCATCTCGAGCACGGCCTGGTTGGCGCCGCCATGCAGGGGTCCGTGCAGCGCGGCGCACGCCGCGGCCGTGGCGCTGTAGGGGTTGACTTGCGATGAACCGACCGCGCGCACCGCGTTGGTGGAACAGTTGAGTTCGTGCTCCGCGTGCAGCACCAGCAGTGCATCCATCGCGCGTTCGAAGGCGACGTGGATCTGTGACTCCTGACCGCCCTGATCCAGCATCATGTGCAGGAAGTTGGCGGTGTAGGAGAGTTCAGGGCGCGGTCGCAGACCGGCCAGGTCGAGTCCGTTGCGGCGGCGGTAGCCGAGCGCAGCGATCACCGGCGTGAGCGCGAGCAGTCGCACGATCTGGCGACGGCGATTCGCGGGATCCATGACCATCGCCGAGTCTTCGAAATCGCCGGCCAGCGCGGGCAGCGCCGCGGTCAACATGGACATCGGATGCACGTTTCGTCCCAAGGCCTCGTGCAGGCGCACCATGCTCTCGGGCACGCAGGTCTCGGCGCGGACTTCGGCTTCGAAGGCGGCTCGCTCCGAGGCGGTGGGCAACTCGCCGTGCAGGATCAGGTAGACGACCTCCAGGAAGTCGCTCTTCTCCACGAGCTGTTCGATCGGGTAGCCGCGATAATTCAGCACGCCCTTTTCGCCGTCGATGAAGCAGATCTCCGAGCGCGTGACGACGGTTGCGTCCAAGGCCGGGTCGAAGGACATCATTCCAAAATCACCTTCGTTGACTTTGATCTGCCGCAAGTCCTTGGCAGTGATCGTGTCGTCGGAAATCGCCAACTCGTAGGAGCGGCCGGTCCGGCCGTCTTCGACCTTGAGTGTGCCCTGGGCTTGGGCGGCCGCCTGAGGAGCGGCGTGCGGTTTGATGGACATCTGTACGCGGATGATTTCGCGGGGAAAAGGCGCACCATTCTCGCCTGTCGGTCCCCGCGGTACAAGGGTGGTGGGGGAGGCGGGAGTCGAACCCGCACTGGGAGGATTTTAAGTCCCCTGCCTCTGCCCTTGGGCTACTCCCCCGCGAGGTGGTGAGGATACCCTGACGAGGTGCGTTCGCCTTGGTCCGCAGTATTCCTCGCTCTGGGCTGCCTCTTCGCCGCGGCTGAAGTCGGACTGCGCGCTTGGCAGGCGCACGGCTTGGAAACCCGTCTGAGCGCCGAGAGCCTGCACCTCTTCGACTCCGCAAGGCAGCATCAACTTCTTGCGGCGATCGGCTTGATCGTCTGCGGGCTCTTGCTGCGTACCGGAGCGGGCCGGCTGACCACCATCGGCGGCTTCGCCTTCCTCGCCGGCATCACGCTCTTCTGCGGTGACGTCTATGCAGCGGCCTTCCGGGAGGGCAACCTCACAGTGGGCGTCGCGCCGTGGGGCGGCACGCTCACCATCCTCGCTTGGATCCTGCTCGGCGCGGGCGCACTCAGCCGCGGAGTAGGTGGAGCCGGCACCCAGATTCGAACTGGGGGATGATGGATTTGCAATCCATTGCCTTACCACTTGGCTATGCCGGCCCGGCCGCGCAGTTTAGATTCCGCCGCCTGGACTGTCCAGGAACTGGGGCCTGCTACGATGATCTGCCGTCATGAACGGCGAGCACGCGTGAAGATCCGCCTCTTCTGCACGATTCCGCAGCCGCTGATCCAGCAGCCGCTCCTGTTCACCTTGGTGAACCGCTTTCAGGTCGTGCCGAACATCCGCGGCGCCAGCGTCACCGAGAACATCGCGATCCTCTCGCTCGAAATCGAAGGCGAGGCCGCGAAGGTCGAAGAGGCCGTGGAGTTCCTGCGCGCCGAAGGCGTTCAGGTCGAGTTCTTGAAGGACGAAGAGACGCCCGTTTAGAACGGCTGCGGCGGCGGCGGGACTCCGTCGGCGGCTGCTTCTTTCTTGGCGGTGGTCTTCTTGGAGAAGGCCTCCCACTGCGCGTCGTTGATGCTGAATTGGATCACCCATTGGCGTTGCCAAGTGATCGTGACCTTCTTCTGCATGAGCACGGAGTCCGTCCATTCGGCGCTGCCGATCGGGTGCAGTTCCGCGGAACGCCAGCCGAAGTGGGTGCCTTTGCCGATCTTGCCGAGCAGATCATTGAGATACCCCGCCATCTTGACGCCTTCGAGCGTCGTGTAGTCCTGCTTCATCATGGCGCTGACGATGGCCGGGAAAGCGTGACGGCCCGCCTCGATCAGAGTGCCACCGGCACGATTCGAACGCGCCCCGGAGTTGTCCAGGTACAAGGCGAGATCGTCCTGCACTTCCTTCCAGGTCGCGTCATCCGTGCCGTGCCATTTCGCAAGCGGCGGCACGAGATCCAGCCGAATGCGGGCCGGATCGACCAAGCCTTTCACGGTTTCGATCGGCTGCCCTGCTTCAGGGATGAGGAATTCGAAGTTCGCATCGGCAGTCGGCGGAGAAACCGGCTGGGAAGGCGGCGGAGCGTCCGCCGCGCCTGCGGGATCCGAGGCTGCCGGCGTGCCGGGGACGGAACCAGGCTGCGCGTTCGCCGGTTGGGCGGGCGGCGCGCCCTCGTCGCCGCTCATCACGGGATCTGGAACTCCGGCAGCCGGCTGGCCGGCTTGCGCGGATGCCGCGCCACCGCCTGCATTGACCTGATTGGCAGCGTCCCGTTGCTTCGTGTTCTGTTGAACCATCCACAAGAAGCCGCCCGCGCCGGCCGAGACCAGCACGAGCACCACGACCAAGATCATCGGTCCCTTGTTACTGGGCTTGGCGTAGTGATGGGCGTATCCCTCGCCTTCTTCTTCCTGCTTGTGCCGCGCGCGGCGAGCGGTCGACGAAGTGCGTTGAACCGGAGCGGGTTTGGACGGGATTGAGTGGCGTACGGGGGCAGCGGCCTGCACGCGTTTGGCCTTGGCCGCAGCGAGGATCTCCACTGCGCTGAGCTTCTGCGCGGGCGCGGAATCTGCTGCGGCCGCCTCTCGCTTCGCGCGCGCGGCGGCGAGGATTGCGGCGGCAGTGGGTTTTGGCGTCGCAGGCGGGGGAGCCGGACGCGCGGAAACCGGACGAACCGGTGCGGGCGCGGGCCTCGGCGGCACCACCGGAGCCTTGGCCACCGGGCGCGGCGGAACCACCGGCTTGCTCG
>JAQBVK010000289.1 GCA_027623585.1 Planctomycetota bacterium | reverse complement strand
AGAGCAGGATCATCTTCAGCGCCGCGACTGCCAATACGAGCGCCAGCAATCGGCGCAAGGCGACCGGCGCAAGCCGGCGCGCGCCGAGCGCGCTGCCGATCCAACCGCCCACCCCCGCCGCCGCCAACCAGTACGGCAAGTCCGCCGGCAGTGACGCGCCGCCGTGCAAAACTCCGGCCAGACCTGTGATCGAATTGACGAGGATGAACGCGGCGGAGACTCCGGCGACTACGCGCGCGCCGCCCCACGACATCATCAACATCAAGGGGGAAAGAAAAATGCCGCCGCCGACGCCAGTCAGTCCGGAGAGGAGACCGAGGCCCGCGCCGGTGGGAATCGCGACTGCGAGTCGCGGAGTGAGAACGCGCGCTTCCATCGCGGTCGCCCGCGCCGCCGAGGCGAACAGGCGCCACGCCGCGAACAACAGCACCGCACCGACCACGGGCCGATAGATGCCATCGGGCAAGGCGAGGCGGCCGCCGAGGTAGGCCGCGGGCGCGCTGGCGAGGGCGAAGGGCCACCAGAGTTTCCAGGAAAAAGCGCCTGCGCGAACGAAGCGCCAGGTTGCCAGGCTCGCGACGAGCACGTTCAGCGCGAGCGCGGCTGGCTTCATCTCGACGGGCGTCATGCCGGCCATCGCCATGACCGCGAGATAACCGGAACCGCCACCGTGACCAACCGAAGCGTAGAGCAAGGCTGCTCCCGCAATCAGCGCCACGAAGACCCACTCGTACACGCGCGGAGTCTAGCCTCTGACGCGCTCTGACACCTTGGAAGCGCCCCTCGGCTTCGGCTCCATCCATGAAAACACTTCTAGCTTTCATTCTCTTCTCTGCGGTTGCCACACCGCTTTCCGCCCAAGTCACGCACCAGGTCGACGTCGGCCCGGGCGGAACGATCACGTTCTCGCCGCAACACCTCGTCGTCAACGTCGGCGACAAAGTGCATTGGGTGTGGGCCACGGGATTGCACAACGTGAACTCGCAGAATGGCTACTTCCTCTCCGGCCCGCCGACCACGCCGCCCAACGATTTCACCCTGGTTTTCGACCAGGCATTCTTGAACTCGGCACCGATTTCCTCGAATCGCTACGAGTATCAGTGTGACGTGCACGTCGGCTTCGGCATGACCGGTTCGATCTCGGTGCTCACTCCGGGCGTTCCCGTGCTCACGATCACCGACCCGTCGCCCGGCGCAACCGTCACGATCACCGTGGACGACGTAACGCCGAACGGCAACGTCATCGTCGCGTACTCAACCAACGGCGGCGGCCCGATGGGTTCACCTTTCGGCACCGCGTTGCTGACGCCGCCGATCAAACAACTGCCGGCGGTCACGGCCGGTAGCGCCGGAAGCGTTCGCTTCACGCTCAACGTGCCGACCTCGACGCCGTTGGGATTGACGATCTGGAATCAGGCCTTGGACGTGTCCGCAGAAGTGCTCTCCAACGGCGCACGCGTCATCGTGTGATGCCGAGGCGCTTGGCTACCCGCGCCGGAACGAAGAAATGATTCACGCTGACGGCCGGATTGTGGCCGTCGGGTAAGGCCGTCGGGTAGATCGTGCGCGCGCGCGAGCACCACTTGTCCGCGCGCACGTAACCAGCCCGCTTCGCGCACTCGTCCCAAGCTGCGCGCAGCGTGTGGCCGCCGTGGCGTGGCGCGCGGGCGCTGCCCGGCCGCAGCCCTTGCCCAGACTTCTCGTGCACCCAACGGAAGCCGGCGTGATAGGTGTTCCACGCGGTCGCGCGCAGGTCTTCGGCGGAGAGCGCGTTCTCCTCGGTGAACAGGAGCAGGAGTCCGGCGCGCTCGTAGCCGGCGAAGACCTCGGTCATGCGCTCGTCCGACTGCTCACGCACCTCGTGGAAGCCGTTGCCGACCATCATCACGGCGCCCTCCGGCTCCGCGCCGGCTTCATGCAACGCCGCGACCAAGAGTTCCGGGCGGCCGATGTCGGCCCGGCGCACGAAACGCATGCTGAGCGGCAAGCGCCCGCTGCGCTGTTCCTCCAGCGCTGCGTCGATCGCGTCGTCCTCGAGATCGGCTCCGAACCATGCAATCGGCGCTTCACCGGACCGCTTCCAGCGCAGGCGCGTGGCTTCGCCGCGACCGCAAGCATGCTCGACGAAGACGCCATAGCCGAAGCCGGTGTCGCGGCAGAACGCGTCGAGCGCATCGTGCGCGCGCTCGAAAGACGCGCTGTTCGCGTCCTGACTGGCGGCTACGTTGGCGCCGCGATGCACCCACGCGCGCGACTGCTCGCCACGCAGGATCTCGATGCCGTGCGTCAGATAAGGATGATAGGTTTCGACGATGCCGAAGGGTCCGGAACCGCGCGAAAATCCGCGCGCGCCGAGCGTGGTGACGCGCGCGCGTCCCGCGCCGGCCGCGCGCGTCCAACCGGCCGTGTCGAGGATGCGCAGGGCGCTTTCGCCGAGGGCTGGATGTGCGGAGGCGAGCGACGCGCCGTCGAAGCTCGCGCCTTCCTGCATGCCCTGCGTGCGGTCGGTCGCGCGCAGCGCGAGCACCACCGGCAGCAGCAGCCACCCGATTTCCACCTCTTCCGCGGTCGCGATCCAGTGGTTTTGACGTTCATCGGTGCGGCGCGGCGGCCGCTCGCCAAGCCCTGCGAGGACTTCGGCCTCCCCATTCGTGAGTGCCTCTCCTGCAAAGGCGCGCTGCCACAGCGCGGTGCAAGAAAACGGACGCCGTTCGGCCAAGGCGCCGCATTGCTCCAGGGTTTGGCGCGCACGCGGATGGCCGGCCACCCGGAACGCGCCGTCGTAGGACTCGACGAGACCGCGCGCGTGCAAAAGGGTGAGGTCCACTTCCAACTCACGAGCGTCGAGCATCGTGCCGGCGGCGGCGCAGCGGCCGGGCGTGATCGCGTCGCCGGCGAGCAAACGGCGCGTGAGACCGAGCGCCGCGAGGTTCGCAATCACGTTGCGCATCAACCATAGATCCGGCGGCGCGGTGATCGCGGCGGTCAGCGTGACCTGACGGACGACCTGTAGGACGCGGCGCGCATTATCGAGCGCCATGGGGTCGGCAGCAGTAGCGGCCAGCCCTTTGTCCAGTCCGTCGCAAGCATCGAGCACGCGTTGGCCTTGTCCGAAGAGATGCGCAACTTCATCTCGAAAGGTCTCCCACGCCGCTTGCGCGAGGAAAGGGAAGCCTGCGGAAGACAC
>JAQBVK010000288.1 GCA_027623585.1 Planctomycetota bacterium | reverse complement strand
GCGAAATCTCCCGCGACCGCGTCGGCGATGCCATGAGTCCGCCAGGTGCCGTCGGCGTTGCGTCTCAACCACCAGCCGGCGTACGCGCGACGATGCTCGGGGCCGGCAAGAGCGAAGGCGACCATCGCCTCGGCGGCCTCGCGCCCGGGCATCAGACCGATCGCATCGAGCGCACGGCGCGCGATGGCTTCCGAAGCAGCGGGGGCAGACGCCGCGCTGCGCAGGATTTCGAGCGCGCCGACGGGATGCAGCCGCCACGCGAGTTCGAAGAGGGCTCCGCCGCGACCCGCAGCCGCGGCCTGCGCGAGCTCGTCCCCGTAATCGAGCACCAGCGCCGCGAAAAACTCCGCCTCCTTACCCTGCGCTCCGATGCCGAGACACTCCAAGGCGCTGCGATCGTCCGCGGGGAGCGCGCGAGCGTGCGCCAGCAACGCATCTTGCGCGATGCTCCACCGAAGATCCCGCAGACTCGCCGCAACTTGCGCGCGCACGTAGGGAGAAGCGTCTTCCGCAAACTTGCGCGCACGCCGGTGATCGACCCCCTGCACGCGGGCGAGCGCTTCATAGGCCGTCCAACGCACGCGCGGATTGGCGTGCTGCAAGGCTTCGATCACGCGCGCGCGCGAATCGGCGCGCTCGGCCCAATGCCAGAACCGGCGCGCGAGGGCGCGGTCGTCGAGGGAAGCATCTCCGCTGAGCGCGGGCGGCGACAGTGGAGCGCTGGAGGTGCGCACCGCGTCGAGCGCGGCGCCGCGCACGTTGGGAGCGGGCGAATCCACGCTCGCATCGAGCGCTCCCCATCCGGGCGGAGCGTCTGCGGGTGCAAGGCGCAGGATGCGTCCATAGGCCTCGCGGTCCCCCGCCGCGTGGCCGCCCACGCCGGGGTCGTACCAATCGGAGACCAGGATCGTGCCGTCGGGTGCCACCGCGACGTCGCTGGGACGGAACCAACGCCCACGTTCGCCGCCCCCTTCAGGCGCGGTCTGCAGCAGGAAGCCGTGTTCGAGCGCGAGTTGGGATCCTTCAACACGAGGTCGATGTAAAAACACTAAGGAACGACCCGCGTCGGCGTCGAGCACCGCTCCGTCCAAAGAGGGAAAGGTTTTCCCTTCATAGACGACCACCCCGGTCGGTCCGCCCGGACCGTTCTCGCAGCCCATCGGCATCACGCCCGGATCATCCTGGTGCCAATGCGCGGCCAAGCGTTCTTGCCCCGGCCGGCGATCCGCCTGCCAGTAGCGCTCGCCGAAGAAGCCGTAATCCCCGCCGTCGGTGATCGCGACCGTGCGGCAGCCGCCGTTGCCGTCGTCATCGTTGTCGCTAACGTAGATCGCGCCGTAAGAATCCGGCGCGGCTTCGTAGTCGTTGCGGAAGTTGTGCGCCAACACCCGCATGCCGAGCCCGTCCGCGCCGATCGAACCGACCAATCCGCCGGTCCAGGCGCGCCCGTCGTCGCTGATCAAGCCCGCGCGGTTGCCCGGATGAGATTCGCCGCCGTCGTTGTAGAGCGATCCGCTGCGCAAGTTCCAACCGTCGGCGCCGGCCACGAAGTGCGGACCGGCGTTCCCGGCGTTCCAGATCAAGCCGCCCCAAGGCGCCGCCACCACCGAGTGCAAGCCGTGATCGTGGTCATGGCCGCCGAAACCGGTGAGAAAGACTTCGCGGGTATCGGCCTTCAGATCGCCATCCGTGTCGCGATAGATGAAGAGATTCGGCGAGCATGACACGTAGACGGCGTCGCCGATCACGGCGATGCCGAGCGGCGCCACGAGATCCAGGTCTTGCGCGAACACTGTGCTCCGATCCGCGAGCCCGTCGCCATCCGTATCTTCGAGCACGACGATGCGATCGCCCGCGTCATGGTGACGGCCCGGATTGCGGCCGTTCCACTGCCGGTAGTTGACGGCTTCCGCCACCCACACCCGTCCGCGCGCGTCCACGTCGATCGCGGTCGGGTTGTAGAGCAGCGGCGACTCGGCCCACAGCGTTACGCGCGTGCCTTCAGGCGCCTCGAACTGGGTCGTGAGATCCTGCTGAACGAAGACCAACGCGAGGGCGGCGAGCAGGATCAAGGTCCAGTCAAGATATCTGGTCGCACCCAGCGGTCGAAGTCTTCGGCGCTCACGAAACCGAGCGCAAGTGCGGCTTCCCGCAGGGTGCTGCCCTCATGATGCGCCTTCTTCGCGATCTCGGACGCACGGTCGTAGCCCAGGTGGGGCGTCAGCGCCGTGACCAGCATCAAGGAACGATCCAAGAGTTCGGCGATCCGCGCGCGATCCGGCTCGATGCCGCGCGCGCAGTGCTCCTCGAAGGAACGCATGCCGTCGGCGAGCAGGCGCGCGCTCTGGAGGAAGGCGTGGGCGATCAGCGGCTTGCAGACGTTCAACTCGAAATTGCCAGAAGCACCGCCCAAGGTCACGGCGTGATCGTTGGCGAAAACCTGGATGCAGGCCATGATCAGTGCTTCGCACTGGGTGGGATTGACCTTGCCCGGCATGATCGAGGACCCCGGCTCGTTCTCGGGGATGTGCAGTTCGCCGATTCCGCAGCGCGGTCCAGAAGCCAGCCAGCGCACGTCGTTCGCGATCTTGTGCAATGCGGTGGCAATGGTTTTGAGCGCGCCGTGCGCGAACACCAAGGGTTCGTGGCCGGCGAGCGCCGCGAACGGGTTCTCGGCGCGCACGAATTCCAGTTCCAGGTCTTCCGCGAGCACGGCGGCGACGCGCTCGCCGAATTCCGGATGCGCATTGAGCCCGGTGCCGACGGCGGTGCCGCCGATCGCCAGATCATGGAGCAGCGGAATCACCGCGCAGAGCGCGCGTTGCCCGATCTGCAGTTGCGCGTGCCAACCGGAGATCTCCTGCCCGAGCGTCAGCGGCACGGCGTCCTGCAGATGCGTGCGGCCGATCTTCACGATGCCATCGAAGGCCTCAGCCTTCTCGTCGAGCGTCTGCTGCAGCAGCGCCAGCGACGGCAGCACGTCCATCCGCAGCGATAGGCACGCGGCAAGGTGCATCGCGGTGGGGAAGACGTCGTTCGAAGACTGCCCGAGATTGACTTCGTCGTTGGGATGCACGAGCCGCCCTTCGCCGCGCGGACCGCCGAGGATCTCGGAGGCGCGATTGGCCAACACCTCGTTGACGTTCATGTTCGACTGGGTCCCGGACCCCGTCTGCCAGACCACCAACGGA